>CANPMT010000025.1 GCA_947575235.1 uncultured Porphyromonadaceae bacterium | reverse complement strand
GCAAAATTACAACCCGAATACAACCTCCAAAAGGTGTACTTCAATTAATGCTTACTGAAATAATTCTATTCCATAAGCAGAACACAACAAGTATGAATTTCCGGGAGGGGGTCAAGTGTCGACCCCCTCCTTTCTTTTTATTCCGCTTAACCTATTCACTAAAATTCTGGGTACATTTGTGCTCTGGCTACCATGTGTTGGTAATCCCGTTCTCGGCCAGTGTTATCCTCAAAAGGGACGCTGACAGAGTCGTCGGCTACGTGAGGATGAGTTTTATACGTGAATAATAGTTTACTTATTACAAGCTCTCTCTGCTTCAGATAATGCTTTTCTAATAATCTCATCCATATTTAAATACTTGAACTCAGCAAGTCTTCCCCCGAAAATTACGTTTTCTTCATTGTTGGCCAACTGTTTATATTTGTCATATAGTTCTTGGTTCCTATCAGTATTAACCGGATAGAAAGCTTCTAACCCCTCTCTCCATTCTGCAGGATACTCTTTAGAAATAACAGTCTTGGGATTCAAATACACCTCTTCCCCAAAGGATTCAAAATGTTTATGCTCAATCACACGAGTATATGGCACATCAATTGAAGTATAATTCACGACAGCATTACCTTGATAATTTGGAGTATCAAACAATTCTGTCTCAAATCTCAATGTTCTGTATTCAAGTTTCCCATAACAATACCTGTAAAACTCATCAATCTTGCCTGTATATAATACTTTATTTGCAATCGCTTTGTAATAATCCTGAGCTTCAAAGAAGTCTGTATTTAATCTCACCTCAATGTCTTCAAGAAGAGAATCAATCAGTTTGTTATAGCCCTCCTGTGGAACACCCTGATAGATATCATTGAAATAATTGTTGTTAAAGGTCATTCTCATAGGTATGCGTAGTAATATAGAAGAAGGCAATTCCACACAATGTTTCCCCCATTGCTTCTCAGTGTATCCCTTAATCAGTTTTTCATAAATCTCTCTTCCAACTAAAGTTAATGCATGTTCCTCCAAGTTATGGGCTTCATTTATACTTGATAATTTCATTTCCTCCAATGCTTTATATCTTTCTTCATCTAATTTTAAACTTGCCTCCTCCGGTGTAGTCACTCCCCATAGTTGATTAAAAGTATTCATATTAAATGGTAGATTATATAATCTACCATCCGCAGCTTTGGCCAATGGACAATTGATATAATGATTGAATGGTAATAAGGAAGTAACAAACTCCCAAACTTCCCTATCTGAAGTGTGAAAGACATGAGGTCCATATCTATGGACATTGATTCCCTCAATATTCTCACAATAAATATTACCTCCCGCATGCATTCTTTTATCAAGAACCAGACATTTTTTCCCTTTTCGATGGGCTGCAAATGCAAATGTGGCGCCGTACAAACCAGCGCCAACAATCACAAAATCATACTTCTTTGCCATAATTTTCCTATCCATGAAATTCTTAAGAGACCTTTCTCACCTCTATCTGAAAAGCCATTTCACCGGGAATACAGACCCGATTGCCTTTCGGCAATCTCTCAATTCCTTTGCGTCTGCATCTTCGCTCTTCTCAGGTACAAGCGTCGTCAGTGACCTTATCACTGAACCACGGTCACTCAAAAGTGGCTTATTCTTATCGTATGCCTCCTGAATACCTTTTAGATACTTCCTCAGTTTCTCATTGTCCGACTTATCCATTATCTGAGACACATACTCATCCATCGCAGACTCCCCTTTGTAAAGCCATAATGCAAACGCTTTGGCTCCGAACAGATTCATCCGTTTCTTATCGATATTCTTTCCGGTAAGCATCTCCTCACGTTCTGACTTGATAAGATTGGTCAGTTGCTGAATCATGGCGTTGTCTATCATTCCTTGTTCCGACCAATATCCCAATGATGAGCTTATCTCAGAAAGGGAGTAGCCTCTGCCGACCCTCTGCCAGAGAGCATCTGAACGGGAAAAGGATGCTTTCCCCTCTGCCAATTCCTCTACCATTGACCTCCGCAACTGCTCAACCCTGTTTTTAGAAGCCCTCACTTCCCGTATCGATGGGTTTTCCAATAAATCCCCGTCGATTATGCGGGCATCTATCAGACCAAGTGCGATATCAAACCCGTCATTGCAGGTTGAGGAGCCGGAAAGTTCATGTGTCATTGCCCTGAGCAAAGCCACAGCTATCTCACTGCGTCCATTATACCCTAACCTTGCACTCCGTGTATCAGTCACGAATTTAGGGATTGAATCCAGACTACAATACAAGGAATGGTAAGCCACATAACATGAATCTGCAATGGCAGCCGCTTCATCATTCTTGCCCGTTGCATTCAGATATCCTATGAGACCAAAAGATATGGGAAGATATTCCGGAACCATCTCCACGGCCTTCTCCACCTTCCCCTCCTCATCTTTATCTATCTCTGACACAAGAGGGACATGATTCCAGGAATTCACAATTTTCTCTGCGGTTACTGCATGGGTATCAAGACCACGCGGAAACCGGTAAACTTTGCTATCCATAAAATTGAGAAGCTGGTGATACTTTACGGCTACCGGCTTATCCTTATATGTGGCAGGATACCAGCTGGTTTTCTGCATCACTCTCTTCACCTCGGCCAACAAGGCCGGATGAACCGGATTCTCAGTCTCCACCTCCTGCACTTTCCCCTCGGAATCAATGAGCAGAATCGCATCAAGCCCCCCGAGTTTCTGTGATTTCCACGCTTCAGCGGGATACTGGAAATGGTACTTTATCGTGTTTTCAATGCTGCCGGCAAGGACAGGGGGATATTCGGGCACTTTGCATACCGCAATCTGAGACGTTTCACAATTATCTGCTTTCATTGGCGAAATCGTCAATGAAAGCAGAGTTAGGGTTAATTTGAGAATTTTATCCATAAGATTCTAATCTATAGAGTTATATCTTACACACGCAAACACCAAAATACTCGGTTCATCCTTCACTTTTAATGCATCCAAGGTATATATACCATTTGTTACAGGATCAAGGTAATAGAGAAGTTGTTTTACTTTATTGTATCCTACAATGAGATAGTCTTTCCCGTATTTATTTGTTATCCCATTTTCCAATACGGTTTTATCCACAATACGTAAGAGAACAACATTCTCTTTGCGACTCAAGGCTTTCATCAATCCATTATACGAATTATCTCCAACAGTTGAAATTGTATAATGAGAAGACAGATAACTTCTGAGACGAGTATCAGGGATTTCGTATTCACGTGTCACAGAATTGTAACAATCTTTGAAAGTATTTTTATACGGGGAAACCGATGTATCTACGCTCATCACAATAGTATTTAGATTCGCCAAATTTCCCAAAGCAGCATCATTCTCACTTGATTGCGCAAATGATATCTGAGCTGCCGTAACACCAAGTATATGGTAATCTTCTCTTACATAGCCCCAAGAAGACACATAACCACCTTTCCAGATTCCTGCCTTCTTAAGTCTATAAAACTTCCAAGAGCCGATAGCAGTAGACTCTGCAGCTCCCTGAGCATTAACAGATACAGCATTTATGTATATTGGCTGACCATAAGGATACGCCGATGAAGCAGCAACCCCTACAAAACCTACCTGTTCTACATAACCGCCATTCCATTCATCATTCATGGCAAACATTTTATATCCCTCCAAAGATAATGGTTTTTCAGCGCAACTGCCGGGTATTCTTTTATCCGCTGCTTGAACAAGACCTAACTGCTCTGCTGTCAACATTGATTTATCTATGAAGTTCAAAAAATCGTCCTCCAATGTTCTGCGAATCCATTTGTAACCAGGATCGGTGATTCTTCCATCAGAATATTGCCACCCATAAAATTCCATGTAGGCTATAAATGAGTCTACATCCATATCGCTTGGGATTCTTAACCCCAAAAGACTTTCTACTTCCAGTTTCTTTTTCATTGCATATTTGATTTACATTTCAATTTTTTATTATAAGACCCACTCCTAATCCAGCTAAACCAGACATCAAGGACAAGTTCTTATCACAAATGTCTTCCTGACAACTCGTAATAAAATCATTTTCTCTATTATAAACAAACGAATCCTCAATTAGGTTATCAAAGAATATTGAATTTAAGCATTTTTCAATATTTCTTAACACATTATCATGGATTACATTCTTTTTTTCAAAACTACATATAATTCCACCTCTCTCATCACATATGTTTATATGATGCACCTTTTCTTCTATTTCAGATAATATCTCCCCCCACTGCGGGAAAATGACTCGGGCTTGTTTCACATAAGACATCAATGCTCTGTATTCAAACTCTGTCATTGAACTTAATCTATTCTCTAATCTCCAATAGATATACTTGTTTATTACTTCGCAATATTTTGTTATATCTTTACCAACAATTCTAAGCCGTTCAGTAAAATAAATGAGTTCGCCTAATGTTTTCGACCATCCTGAATGACACAACTCCTTTATAAGACGCTCATCAATATTATGTAAGATTGAATTTACATCGCCATCTATAATATCGTTTTTCAATAAGAAACAAATAGACCAGCCAAGACCAGCCATTCCATTCTCAAAAGAAGTAGGAGCATTTATTGAATTTTTGATCAATCCATCTAACAAATTCCCTCCTATATCAAAATAACTTTGGCAATCTAAATATTTACCACTCATCATGAGACAAAGCATCACCCCCGTCTTCCCATAAAACAATCCATTTTCATCTACCCCATACGCATACATAAGAAGCGTATTATTGATTCTGAACAGGTCTTCTTTCATAGCTTTATTTTGATTGAATGACTTCATAAAAGAATTTCAATAATTTTGGCATATTATTTGTAAAACAAAAGTCTTTCCTATGTTGCCTCACATTATACTCCACTTTTTTTAACTCTTCTTGATTTTTTAATTGCATGATTAATTCATCAATATTATCAAAGGGAATATCAACTCCCAACTCTTTGAGATAACTCCTTTGGGCATATAATTGATTTGCATTTCTCTTCTGAATCATTGGTATTCCGGCTACAAAGTAGGTGCTGATTCTTGCTGGCAGATTCATATCTCCCCACGTCATTCTTTGAATATATCCGTTATTGTTCGCCTCAACGCAATGGAGCCATCCAGCATCATACTTTGAGAATTCTTCAGTCCATTTTTCTTGCGGACAATGTGGATGAATATGAAAATACCTATTATCTACAACAAGATACGGTGCGAACATATCATCCTCAGTTGTATTCTCACTATACACATGGATATGAATGTTATTCTGCGCAAGAACAGAGTAATCATCAACTGACAATCCAACCAAACGACCTGCAACTACAGTGTGCAAATCAGAATCGATTGAAGAGAGCTTTTCGGAGAAATTATCTTTGAAGCTATCTACCAATGGCATATCTCCATCCATCAACAAGAATGGTTTATCTTGGTTAGGAATAAATTGATCAATCCAAAGTTTATTTTCTTTATTAATAAAGATATTTCCATCTGAATGAGAATATAATTCTATCAGTTTACTCCATAGTCCGGCTTTCATAGCCTCATGTGGACCCTCTTTAAAATGCCAAACAAAGGGGATATCCGTATTCCATTCCATAACCTCATGTGACAACTCGATTGCTCCCGTGCTAAGCAAGGCATAAATAATATCTGGTTGAATTTCTCTAATTTCCTCTTTCCAGTTATCTTGCGAAAGATTTATCACATTTCCAAAAGGCAGTGGGCCTATAGTAGAATAACCATATCTCGGATTAGACCACAAACCATAAAGTATATGACCATCACGTTCTAATTCATACACTCTTTCCGCATGATATGCCAATTCACCTACAAGCAGAATTTTTAATCCCGTTTGTTTTTTGAGTTTACAAACATCATTTTCATAGTACTTACCATATAAATTTTCATCTATAGTCTTATACCTTGATGCTCGAAATACAATGGGAGAATTTACATTGTAATATTTACGATAAATATTTAATCCACCACCCAATTTCTCGCTGCAAATCTTATGATGCTGATATGGATGATTTGTCCACTCACATGTTATTTTTCCAGTTCCTTGAAAAACTCCTCTTCCTGACAACTTCCTCCAAAATAGATAAAACAAATCCGGAGACACACATTCGTACCTTTCAATCCATCGATCCTCTGTTTTCTTATGAGCAACCTGTACTAACTGCAACGGATTACCTGGAATAGCTCCTTCACAGTTCTTATAATTTAAGGTATACACAGAATTTTCCTCATCATATCGTATGCCACTATACGCTAAAACGATAGATGTATCAGCCAATATCTTTGACAACTCTAACAAATGATCGGGATAATAGAAATCATCGGATGGCAGGTAAGCTATATAATCACCCTCCGCTTCGTTTATTCCTTTATTAATAGATGCACAGAATCCTAAGTTTTCATCATTCTCCACATACTTTATTCTACAATTAGTCAAATATGGTCTGACTAAATCTGAAGTGCCATCCGTACTTCCATCATTAACTATGATTAATTCCCAATATTTATAAGATTGGCCAATTACGCTATCAATGGCTCTCAAGATGAATGCACCCTGATTGTAAGTAGGCATTATTATAGAGAATCTAATTTCTGAAGCTTGCATAATAAAAATATAAGGTTAACGAATGTCTTGTTATTGATTATTTTTCAAATTTACCTTATTCACACCACTCCACCAATTCAATTAACATACTTTATTTATCTTTTATATATTTTTATCATATTTTAAACCTCTACTTATTCTCAGGTCAAGGAACTGAGTAGTTCCTAAGACTTCATAATCCCATATTAACATATTAGATTATTCCATTTCTGAAAAAAGATTAACGACCCTCTTAATTGAGACCCTCGCAAAGTAGGCCTCTTTTCAAAATAAATTTATTTTCCAAGTCGTTTCCATATTTGGAGTTTCCATATTTGGAACGAAAGAGTTAACTTTGCAGAGTAATTCTAAACAGTTATGGACAAACAAATCTTTCGGTTGATAATGTTACCTGAGGCTATTGATTTTCAGGTGAAGCAATCAAAGGGCACGTCTTCATCAAGACCTGACACAAGAAGAACTCGTGCAAGAATGGGTGTACAGCGTGCGCATGTATCAAAGATTGAGAGTGGCCGCAACCTTACATTCAGCACTGTCGAACGAGCGTTCAAGGCTCTTGGTATCCCTGCCGAACTATCTGTCGGAGGAATGAAAGTTGCCCTTTGGTAAGAAGCAGAATGAACCTAACCACAATAGGTGAAAGACATCAATTTCGAGCTGACATAATCATGTTGTCATGTCCAACCACATCCATCTCGTCATTGGAATCAGCCGTCGTGATCTGACAACATCTGACGAAACAAAAAATATCCCTCACATGACTCTATTCACTTATCGCAGTTCACTTATCCCCCTCATATTCACAGTCTCCCCCTCCCCTCTGTTCAACTTTGACACCCTGCTTCACAACTATTGCACAAAAAAGTTGCAGAATAAAACTTTTTATACTAATTTTGAATTTGCTAACCGATCTTAAACAATGCCAACAAGACTCTTACTCTTCATAATTTTCACCCTCGCATGGGTGTCGCAGTCAGCGTCGGCTTCCGAAAGTTTCCGAGAGATTGTCGCCACGTCAATAGCCCGCGACAAGACTTCGGTGTGCGCTCTACGCGACCATTACGGATTTCTCTGGGTGGGCACAATGACCGGACTCGCATGTTATGACGGCAACGGTCAGCCGGTCTGCCACAACGCATCAAACACCGTGCGCTCAACCGAGGCATACAATATCACAACTCTCTTTGAATCAGACGATGACATATGGTTCGGAGCCAACCCGGGCCTATTCATATTCAACCGTGCCTCCAACACCGTAGCCCCTTTCCCTTACAAGACGAAATACCGGGTGTCGGTAAGTTCACCGGTGCAGAAGATGATGCGTGTCGACGACAATCATATCTGGGTAATCACTCATGGACAGGGCATATTCGTTTTCAATACCAACGACAAATCTCTCTCGCAGAACAGCCGACACGGCTCTTTCTATTCCGATATGGCCGTCGGACACAACGGACAGGTCTTCACCGTGACCCATGACGGATTTTTTCAAGTATTCAGCCCGGAGGGCACTTTTCTGAGCCAACACCATCTCCCCGACTTTGTCACCGACAAGAATCCTATCAAAATGGCTTCCGGCCAGGGGGTCATCTGGATCTCAACCCGTTCAGGACTGTATCAGTATGACCTCGTGCTGAAACAGCTCACCCGTAACCCTCTCCCCACTGCCATGGGGGTGGTGAACGCTCTCCTTATCCCGGCCGGACAACAGACCCTCCTCTTGGGAACTGAGAACGGTCTATGGGAATTTGACACTCAGTCAAAGATTTGCGCCCGTGTGCAGTTCGACAACTCTTCGCTACACGGAGCGTTGGCCGACAGCCGTATGGTCGACGTATCCTCTGATATCGACGGGTCGGTTATCCTGGTCAGCCCTTCGGCAATATCTTTCATGCTGCACCGTCCGGCAGCTTTCACCCACCGCATTATCGACCCTCTGGTCAACACCCGCAATATCGTAGGGGCCATAGCCGCCGGAAATGACGGTGTATCCGCATGGATCGGCACTGAACAGGGCCTGAAACGTCTCGACACCACCACCCGCCAGATCTCACCCATATCTCTCCCCGGTGGACCATATGCCATCAACGCAATAGCCGCTATCGGCGACCGTCTCTGGATTGGCACTGTCCATCAGGGACTTATCGTGTATCATCCCTCCACGGCCGACACTAAATTCTACCGTTACGATGAGAATGCCCCTTATACAATCGCCAGCAATGAGATAAACGGTATATATCACACCTGTAATAATGAGATTTTCGTACTTACAAGCTGGGGACTATGCCGTTACAACCCTACCACCGACAATTTCCCCACCGTGACCGAAATCGGAAGCCACACACCTTTCGTGACTATGGCCGAAGACCGCAGCGGTCGCCTCTGGACAGCTTCGGCCGACAACACTCTCTATGTGCGTGAGAAACCTGAGGAGAGATTCCAGGTGGTCAAGAGCTCTACATTAGGGAAACGTGGCGTAAGCACTCTCTTCCTCGACAGCAACGGCCGTCTCTGGGCCACCTCACAAGGGGGACGTGTTTTCATCTATGATGAGGATTTAGCTGATTTCAAGGCTATTGACATATCAATCCCGCGTGAGCATCCCATATCTTTCATCAATGAAGACCCCGCCGGCAACATCTGGGTGGGCACGGCTGAGGTGGTGGTGAAAATCGACTCTCATCTCCAACCCTCCTACCACACCTACCGCCCCAACGCCGACGTGCTCCCGGTTATGAATTCAACCTGCCGTCTCCCTGACGGACGGATACTCTTCGGCGATGACAACGCCGTGTGGGGTTTCACACCCGGAAAGGTGAAGGAGTCTGACCATACCCCGGCAACATATATCCAGGCTCTCAGTTTCCCATATTTCGAGGATAGCGAAGGCGAGCTTGACCGCCTCGGCCTGAATGTGCTGCTGTATATGCGCGATGAGATTGAGATTCCTTACTCTAACAACACCTTCACCATCCATATGGCCGCCAAACGTTTAGGCGACCTTCCGGAGGTGCGCTATGACTATAAGCTCGAAGGGGTTGACCGCGACTGGATACAGGCCGGCTCTGACGAGGCCACCTACACAGCGCTCGCTCCCGGTAAGTATAACTTCCTCGTGAAACCCAATTCGGGTTCTGACGCCGACATCAGTAAGATGGCGATTGTGATCCTCCCCCCATGGTACCGCTCCTGGTGGGCATGGCTAATCTACGCCCTTGTGGCGCTTGTGGCAGCCTACGGCACCTTCCTACTCTCGCGACGCAAAATCCGCCAACGCACGTTAATGAGAGTCAACGAGATGCGTATAGAGAAGGAGCGCGAGGCTTATGAGACTAAGGTGCGCTTCTTCGTGAATCTCGTGCATGAGATCCGTACCCCCCTCACCCTCATAAACCTACTTCTTGAACAACTTGCCGAGAATATCCGTTCCGGGAAATTCTCACCTGAGGCTGAATCGCGCCATATCAACTCGATGCAGCGCAATGTGAATTATCTGTTGGGTATCACAAACCAGCTTCTCGATTTCCGTAAAGCGGAAACCGACAGCGAGATACGACTCGTGAAACGCCGCATCAACATCAGTGCCCTCCTTGACCGTATCTGCCGCAGGTTTGAGCACCCCATGAGCACCACCGGAAAGGAACTCCTCACAAATATTCCCCCGGACGTGATGGCTACCGTCGACCCGGAGAAACTCGACCGCGTGATTATGAACCTCATAGGGAACGCCATGAAGTATGCACGTTCCCGTGTCACCGTATCGCTCACCGGCAACGAGGATTCCTTCACGATTACCGTTGATGATGACGGCTCGGGCATCCCCAAGAATGAGACTGAGAAGATTTTCGACACTTATTACCAGATCGGGGGTGACAATGTGGCTGCAAACCTCGGCACCGGACTCGGTCTGGCTTACGCCAAGCTGATTGCAGGAACCCACGGCGGCGAGATTATCGCGTCAAACAATGATGAGGGTGGTGCATCTTTCAGGCTCACAATCCCTTCGGGGGGTGAGGAAACAGAGGTGGCCACCACCGAGATGTTCGATTCGCCTGAGGTAACCGGGCAATCGGAAACACCTGAGGGGAAATTGACTATCCTCCTTGTCGATGATAATCCGGAGCTTCTCGCCTCGGTTGGGGAGGCTCTGGCCGAACGCCACAAGGTGCTCCGCGCCTCAAATGGTGCCGAGGGTCTGAAAATGTTGGAGAAACATGACGATATCGACCTTATAATAAGCGACTTCATGATGCCCGTCATGGATGGCGGCGAGTTCTGCAGTAAGGTCAAGGAGAATCCCGACACCTCATTCATCCCCTTCATCATGCTCACCGCAAAGACCGGGACAGAGGCACGTGGCGACGCTCTCGATGCCGGAGCTGAAATATATATCGAGAAACCATTCTCGCTCAAACAGCTTTACCGCCAGATTGATAACTTTTTCACCACCCGTGAGAATTATCACCGCCGCCTGAAGGGCTCGGAGATCACGATTACGAAGACTCGTCCACCCTTCCTGAGCCAGACCGACTCGGATTTCATCGAGGCTCTCAACGAAAAGATTGCCCTCCAGGTGCAGGATGAGAATTTCTCAATCGAGAATATTGCCACCGACCTCAATATGAGCCGCTCTACATTCTACCGTAAGATAAAGGCCCTCACCGGTCTCTCACCCAACGACTATCTCAAGAATTTCCGCCTTGAACACGCGGCTTCGCTGCTGAAGAGCGGTGTGCGTATCGGTGATGTCGCGGCAATGTGCGGCTTCGATTCCCCCTCTTATTTCGCCAAATGCTTCAAAATCAAGTTCGGAATGGTGCCGAAACAGTTCGCCGCCGAATCTGAATCCTGATAATCTTTACCGATCATGACAAAACTTCTGCATATTTTACTCCTGACGCTGTTGCTGTCCGGCTGCTCCTCATCCCACCGCAACAGCTCTGACCTGCTCCTTTTCGAGAACAGGGCATACCCTCATGCCGTTCTTCATGACGGAATGTATTACCTCACTCTCGAATCTGACCGTAAAGGTATTGTGGAGATATGGGCCTCCCCTACCGTCGAGGGACTCGCCGACGGTGAATATAAGGTCATAACCGATATCCCGGCCAACGTAAGCTCCGATATATACTCCCCGGAACTGCACCGTATAGCCGACCGGTGGTATATCTATTTCGAGGCTGACGACGGTACGAACACCGACACCCATCAGCTCTATGTGATTGAGAATTCATCACCCGACCCCATGAAGGGGACCTGGCAGCTACATGGTCCCATCATCACCAACGATGAATGGAATTTCGGACTGCATCCAACCACCTTCATCCTTGACGGCCGCCAATACCTCCTCTGGTCGGGCTGGCCGAAGCGTCGCGTCGAGAGCGAGACACAGTGCATCTATATAGCGGAGATGGCCTCACCCTGGACTCTCAAGTCGGGACGTGTCATGATCTCGATGCCCGAATATGAATGGGAACGGCAATGGATCAACCCCGACGGGTCGCGCTCTGCCTATCCGATTTTCGTCAACGAGAATCCCGAGGTGCTCCTCTCGCCCGACGGCAAGAGGGTGGTGGTGGCATACTCGGCCAGCGGAATCTGGACCGTCTTCACCACCCTCGGGCTGCTCTATGCCAAGGTGGGCGACGACCTGCTCGACCCCGCCTCCTGGGTGAAGGAACCTGAACCCTTCTTCCGCTTCCCGGAGGAAAGCGGTATAGAGGCGGTCTCCAACATCTCACTCGTACCCTCTGACGATGACGAGCACCCCTGGGTGATATATCAATGCCGTGTCAAGGATGATGAAACCCACACCCATCACGCCATTAAGGCACGCCGTATATCATGGTCGGAGAAGTCGCTCCCCGTCTTCACCTCTCCCGAGGGGGAGTGAAGCCTACCTCTCCCCCCAAAAAATGTGTATCTATCCGCGCCAAAAATGTATACAGGGGCGTTTTTAACAGTTTTGAACAGATTTTACTCGTATTTGAACAGAGTTTAGCATTTCTTAAGAGCGATTTTAGGTTATTTTGCATCCATGATTTTAAACCAAACGCAACCTAACAAGTAATGAACAACCTGATCAAATGTCTCGCGGTGGCTTGCACCGCTTTCGCGGCGAACGCTCAGACCGCTGAAATGTTCAAGCCGTATCAGCCCACCCAGCTCCGTCTCCCCTCGGTGCCGCTCGTGGTGTCTGACCCGTACTTCTCAATCTGGTCGCCCTATGACCGGCTGAATGAAGGCACCCCCGCCCATTGGACAGACAATGAAAAACCCCTCGAAGGTCTGCTCCGTGTCGACGGCAAGACCTATCGTTTCCTCGGCGCCAAGAACACGGTGTTCGAGACTGTCGTGCCTATGGCCGATGAGTTGGCCTGGGATGCCACTTATCTCCGCACAACCCCAGAGAAGGGTTGGGAGAAACCTGACTTCAACGACTCCGCATGGAAACAGGGTAAGGCCGCTTTCGGTTCTGACAACAACGCATTCATCCGCACCCCATGGCGCGAGGAGAACTCCGACCTCTATGTACGCCGCGAGGTGAACCTCACCCCGGCCGACCTCGAAGGGAATCTCTTCCTTGTATATTCTCATGACGACGGCTTCGAGCTTTTCGTCAACGGCACTCTCGTCGCCACAGGTCCGGAATCTTATAAGGAGGGAACCCGTCTGGAACTCACCGACGAGATCCGCAACCTTCTCAAACCGGGCCGCAACGTAATCGCATCACACTGCCATAACAACGGCGGCGGCGCATATACCGACTTCGGCCTTTACCGCAACATCGGTATGGAGGATGGCAACATGCCCAAGGCTGAGCAGAAGAGCTGCGACGTGATGGCTACAAGCTCTTATTACAGCTTCACCTGCGGTCCCGTTGACCTCGACGTGGTTTTCACAGCCCCGATGCTCATCGACAACTATGACCTCCTCTCGGCTCCGGCCAACTATATATCTTATCAGGTCACCTCGACCGACGGCCGCGAGCATGACGTGCAGCTCCTGCTCACAGCATCACCCCTCATCGCCCAGAACAAGATTACCCAGCCCACCCGTTCGGAGCTTATCGAGAACAAGGGTGTGAAGTATCTCAAGACAGGCACAATCGAGCAGCCTATCCTCGCCAAGACCGGCGACCATATCTGCATCGACTGGGGTTATCTCTATCTCCCCGCAATCAACGGTGAGGTTTCGCTCAATACCGACGACGCCATCAAGTCTTCCTTCTTCAAGACCGGTCGTCTCCCCAAGAGCGAGAAGGAGATTGTGGCTACAAATCCTCTCGAACGTCCCCTCCTTGCCTATACACACGATTTCGGCAAGACCAAGCAGGCCTCAAGCTATGCTCTCATCGGTTATGACGAGATCTATGACATCGAGTATTTCTTCAAACGCTATAAAGGCTACTGGGCACACAACGGCAATGTGAGCATCTTCGATATGTTCGACCATATGAACAGCTCTTACGCTCCCATCATGAACCGCTGCCGTGAGCTCGACCGCCGAATCTATGACGATGCCATGAAGGTGGGTGGCAAACGCTATGCCGAACTCCTCTCCGGCTCTTACCGTCATGTGATAGCAGCCCACAAGCTCTTCAAGGATGAGGATGGCAAGCTCCTCTTCTTCTCAAAGGAGAATGACTCAAACGGCTGTGTCAACACTGTCGACCTCACTTATCCTGAGGCTCCCCTCTTCCTCTGCTACAATCCCGAGCTCCAGAAGGCGATGATGACCTCTATTCTCGACTACAGCAAGTCGGGCCGCTGGACAAAGCCTTTCGCGGCTCACGACCTCGGTCAGTATCCCAAGGCCAACGGCCAGGTATACGGTGGCGATATGCCTCTCGAGGAGGCGGGCAATATGCTCACCCTTATCGCTCAGTGCTGCAAGCTCGACGGCAACGCCGGATATGCCGAGCCTTACTATGACATCCTCAAGACCTGGACAGACTATCTCGTAGAGAATGGACAGGACCCCGAGAACCAGCTCTGCACCGACGACTTCGCCGGACACTGGGCACACAACGCCAACCTCTCTATAAAGGCTATCATGGGTATCGCAGGTTTCGCTGAGATCGCAGCCCTCCGCGGTGACAACGACACATATAACAAGTATAACACCATCGCACGCGACATGGCAGCCAAATGGGAGGCCGATGCCCGCGAAGGTGACAAGAAGGACCTCCACTACCGTCTCGCTTTCGACCGTGAGGGTACATGGAGCCAGAAATACAATATGGTATGGGACAAGCTCTGGAACACTTCAATCTTCCCCGCCCATGTGATGCCTACAGAGATCGCCTATTATCTCAAGAAGCAGAACCAGTATGGCCTGCCGCTCGACAACCGCAAGGATTACACAAAGAGCGACTGGATCATGTGGACCGCAGCCATGTCGCCCGACGCCAAAACCCTTCAGAAATTTATCGACCCGCTCTATGACTACGTTCACGAGACCGAGACCCGTGTGCCCATCAGCGACTGGTATGACACCGTCACCGGACGCAAGACAGGTTTCATGGCCCGCTCTGTGATAGGTGGCCACTGGATGCCGGTATTCGCTGATAAACAGAAACAGAACAACTAATCACCTACACCATGAAATTTAAAAGATTAATTCGGACCATCTTCGTCGCCGCCTTAGCGGTTGTGGCTACAGCCTGCAGCGACGATGACAAGAACAAAATCGACACCGGTGTGCCTTTCGACCCCGCCCAGCCGATTACAATCACCTCTTTCACCCCCGAGAGCGGTGGCTATCAGGACCAGATTATCGTCAAAGGCTCTAACTTCGGCAACGACAAGAGCATCGTCGATCTCAAGATCGGTGGCAAGGATGCCGTGCTCGTCAATGTCCTCTCCGACCGTCTCTATGCCTTCGTTCCCTCCGGAGCCTACTCCGGCGACGTGGAACTCATAATCACCCCTCAGGAGGGTGGCAAGAGCTATTCGGCCGTTGCCCCCATGAAGTTCAACTATGAGCGCAAGACTGTAGTGGGCACCCTCTGCGGCTATCAGAACCAGCAGGACGACCAGGGTGAGGTTTGGGGCTCGTTCGACATCACAACCGGTTTCAACGCCGAGGGATGTATGACGTTCGACCCTCTCTATCCCAACCGCCTCTATATCGCCTATGACCGTGGCGACGGTTTCATTGCCGAGCTCGACCTCGACGCACGCACAAACACTCGTATCCTGAGTGCGAACAAATTCGGCAACAAACGTCTCCGTAACATCGCCTTCTCGCTCGACGGCAAATATATGCTCGTCTCTACCGACCGCGATGACGCCGGCACAAAGTCAACCAGCGTGTGGATCATCACCCGCAGCGCAGACGGCACTTTCAGCGACAAGTCTTCATGTCAGCCTCTCGTTGCCTACAAGCAGTGTAACGGTGTTGCCGTTCACCCCATCAACGGTGAGGTCTACTTCAACAGCTACGAGCAGGGACAGCTCTTCCGCATGGATCTCAACGACTACCTCACAAGCCTTCTCCCCTCAGAGGAGGGTGAGGAGAAGAAACCCTGGACCGGTTATCTTGATGACGGCGCGTTCCGCGAGCTCTATAAAATCCAGGACCCCTCGTATGAGTTCCAGATTACAATCCATCCCTCTGGTAAGTATGCTTATCTTACAGTTATCAACCGTAGCTATATCCTCCGCACCGACTATGACGAGAATACCAAGCAGTTTACCACTCCTTACACAGTGGTCGGCTACAACGGTCAGGGTGGCTGGGTGGATGCCGTTGGCACCAACGCCCGTGTGAGCCGTCCTTATCAGGGTGTATTCGTAAAGAACCCCGAGTATGAGGCTGAGGGCCGCGAGGATATCTATGACTACTACTTCTGCGACTGCACCAACTTCTGTGTGCGCTACATCACTCCCGACGGTCTTGTCCGCACTTACGCCGGCCGCGCTCCCTCTACCAACGGTAACATCTGGGGCACCGAGGATGGCGACCTCCGTCAGGCTGCCCGTTTCCGCGACGTAACCGGCATAGCTTACGACGAGAAGAACGAGATGTTCTATGTGCTCGACCACAACAACCGCCGTATCCGTTACATCGGAAAGGAGATGGAGAACGCTATTGAGATTCCCGACGTGGAGGAGACTCCTGAGGAGGGTGAAGAAACAACCGAAGATTAATAAGTAACAGAACCTATCATGAAACAACGAATGATCACGCTCCTCGCCGGCCTCACTCTGACATCCGGCATGGCGATGGCGAAAATATACTCCGGAACAGTCTGGGCCGTTGGCGAGGATGAACCGCTTATCGGCGCGACTGTCATGGTGAAGGGCACCTCTATCGGTGTCACCACCGATATCGATGGTAACTTCCAGCTCGACGTGCCTGAGAAAGGGAAGGTTATCGTAATCTCTTACGTCGGTATGGAGCCTCTTGAGATGCAGGTGGCAAAACTCCGCGACAAGGGTAACGAAATCTATCTCCAGCCCATGAAGGATGTTCTCGACGAGGTGGTCGTGACCGGTATGGGTAACCGTAAGAAAATCACAGTGACCGGTGCGGTGACTAACGTCGATGTCGACGACATGAAGCACTTCAGCACCTCTAACATCTCTAATGCCCTCGCAGGTAACGTGCCGGGTGTGATGGCGATGCAGACCTCCGGTCAGCCGGGTAAGAACAAATCTGAGTTCTGGATCCGCGGTATCTCCACTTTCGGTGCCAAGACTTCGGCCTATATCCTTGTCGACGGATTCGAGCGCGAGAATATCGACGACCTCAACATCGAGGATATCGACACTTTCACCGTGCTCAAGGATGCTTCGGCTACCGCTATCTACGGTTCGAAGGGTGCAAACGGCGTTGTGCTCATCACCACCAAGCATGGTAAGGAGGGTAAAATCAATGTGAGCGCCAAGTTCGAGAGTGCCTACAACACACGCACAAAGACTCCGGAATTTGTTGACGGTCTCACCTATGCCGGCCTCCTCAACGAGGCACGCATCACACGCAGCCAGAGTATCTATTACACCCCCGCCGAGATGGAGCTCTTCGGCAACGGTCTTGACCCCGACCTCTATCCTAACGTCGACTGGAAAGACCTCCTCCTGAAGGATGGCTCAATGAGCTACCGTGCAAACGTAAACATCAGCGGTGGTGGCAAGACTGCCCGCTACTATGCTTCTGTTTCTTATGTCAACGACGAGGGTATGTATAATACCGACTCAACGCTGAAGAAGAAGTATAACACCAACGCCAACTATGGCCGCTGGAACTACCGTGTCAACCTCGACATCGACATCACCCCGACTACCCTTCTCAAGATCGGTACCTCAGGCGACCTCTCTACACAGAACGCCCCTGGTTATGGCGATGATTTCGTATGGGACTCACTCTTCGGCTACAACGCCATCCTCACCCCGGTGATGTATAGCAACGGTTATGTGCCTATGATCAACATCAACCGTGCAGACGAGCGTTCAAACCCCTGGGTAATGACCACCCAGACCGGTTACAAGACATGGTGGAACAACAACCTGCAGAACAGCGTATCTCTTGAGCAGGACCTGAAGTTCATCACCCAGGGTCTCCGTTTCACCGGACGCTTCGGTTATGACACTTACAACGAGAACTCAATCTTCCATATCCAGCAGCCCGAACGTTGGTATGCCAACGGACGCGACAAGGATACCGGTGAGATTATCTTCGATAAAATCAGGGATAAGGTGGATATGTATCAGGCTTCGGAGAACAATGGCTCACGCCGCACATTCCTTGACCTCCTTCTCAGCTACAACCGCGACTTCAACGGCCACAACGTTCTCGCCAACCTGAAGTATACCTGGGATGAGAATATCCAGACCCAGAATATCGGTGATGATATCAAGAACTCTGTGAGCCGAAAGAATATGGCTCTCGCCGGTCAGGTGGGCTATAACTACGACTACCGTTACTTCGTGGATGTGAACTTCGGTTACAACGGCTCGGAGAACTTCGCCGACGGTCACCGCTTCGGTTTCTTCCCCGCATTCTCTGTGGGGTGGGCGCTCAACCGCGAGAAATTCATGCAGAATGTGACATGGCTCGATATGTTCAAGATCCGTTACTCTTGGGGTAAGGTAGGTAACGACGGTATCTATGATGGCAACACCCAGATCCGATTCCCTTACCTTTACACAATCGATTACATCTATCATAAGGATGATCAGAACAGAGACGTGATAACCAACGTCTATAACTTCGGCACATGGAGTTCTCCTACACGTCCCGAATACCAGCAAGGTATGCACTACACAGCACTTGCTGCGCGCAACGTGACATGGGAGGTGGCAAAGAAGCAGGATATCGGTCTTGACATCGCCCTCTTCAACAACACATTCACTCTTACTGTCGATTACTTCCACGAGCGTCGTTCCGGCATCTACATGCGCCGTAACTTCCTCCCCTCATCTCTCGGTCTGGAGTCTACTCCATGGGCTAACGTAGGTTCTGTGAAGTCTGAGGGTTGGGACGGAAACTTCCGCTATGAGAACCGCTTCGGCGAGGTTTCACTTACCGTTCGTGGCAACTTCACCTACAGCAAGAATACAATCACAGGCTTTGACGTGGAGAACAACGTTTATCCCTATCAGTATGAGACAGGCTACCGTGTGGACCAGGTACGCGGTCTTATCGCCGAGGGTCTCTTCAAGGATTACGATGATATCCGCAACCACCCGAAACAGATGTTCGGTGATGTTCAGCCCGGAGATATCAAGTATAAGGATGTAAACGGCGACGGTATTGTCGATGATGGCGACGTTGTGGCAATCGGCGCAACTGCAAGACCTAACCTTATCTATGGTCTCGGTGCATCTGTGGCATGGCGCGGATTTGACTTCAACGTGCTCTTCCAGGGTGCAGGCAAGTCAACCATCAGCATGGAAGGAAAGACTGTATGGGCGTTCAGCCAGGACCGTTACGGTCAGATTCTCTCAGGTCTTGTTGAGGACCGCTGGATTGACTCTGAGACTGCCGCAACTCTCGGCATCGCAGCCAACGAGAATCCCAACGCCACCTATCCCCGCCTTGTTCACCTTGAGGGGGGCTCGCACAACAACTACCGCAGCTCAACCTACTGGACACGCGACTGCAGCTACCTGCGTCTCAAGAACCTCGAGATCGGCTACTCGCTGCCTAAGGATTTCCTGACTCACCTCCGCATGGAGAATGCGCGCATCTACGCACAGGCCACCAACCTTCTCACCTTCTCAAGCTTCAAGCTCTGGGATCCCGAGATGGGCAGCAGCAACGGTGAGAAATACCCTCTTACAAAAGCATTCACAGTAGGTCTCACAGTTTCATTCTAACAAAACCCTCAGAGAAAACCCTCAGAGAACCCAGAGCTCCCCGAGCTCTCCGAAAACTCTGAGAACTCTGAGAACTCCGAGAACTCTGAGGACTCTGAAAACTCTGAGGAAAAAACTCTGAAAAAAAAGACTATCATGAAAAAATATAAAATAGCACTTTCAGCTTTGGCGATGCTTTACGCAACCCCGGTGCTCACCGGCTGCGCCGACAAGCTCGACTCTGATAAATATTTCGATGACCGCGTCACCATCGAATCCGTCTTCACCGACATCAACCAGACAAACGGCTGGCTCGCGCAGGCTTTCTCTTTCCTAAGAGACGACCTCTGTGATGTAACTACAAAAGAGGGAGCCCGAGGTCTCCATTGCTTCGCCGATGACATGTATTTCGGCGACCGTGATGTAAGCATTTCCGGTGACTGGAACAAGACGGACTCCTACTCAGCCTTCAAACGTGGCGATTACGACGAGAGCTTCGGTTCAGGTTTCTGGGATAGAGCTTATAAAGGTATCTACCAGGCATCCATATTCATCGACAATATCCACCTCAACGAGAAACTTACTGAGGAGGAGCGTCTCGACCTCAAGGGACAGGCACGTTTCGTACGCGCCTACTACTACTGGCTTCTGCTCCGCCGCTATGGCCCGGTGCCCATCATGCCTGAGAATGGCGCCGACTATACCCTCTCATATGCCGAGCTCTCTATCCCCCGCTCATCATATGAGGAATGTGCAGAGTTCATCGCATCTGAGATGATTCAGGCTGCCAACGAGCTTCAGAGCTGGAGCCGTTTCCAGGGTAACACCGACCAGACAATGATCATACGCCCTACAAAGGGTGCAGCCCTCGCGGTGCGTGCATTGGCTTATATCTATGCAGCCAGTCCCCTTGCAAACGGTCAGCTTGCCAATGGCGAACATCCCATTCTTGATGTTAGTTTTGTCAAAGAACTCGTCAACAAAGATGGGAAAGAGCTCCTGAGCTCAACATACGATGAGAGCAAATGGGCCCGCGCCGCTGCCGCCTGCCGCGACGTCATGGAGTGCCAGGCCGGTTATGAGCTCTATCACGCCGGCGTGCAGACAACCGACCGCAAGAGCGAGGGTTATCCCAAGACCATCACTCCTCCCGACGACGGTGACTTCTCACTCCATAACTGGCCCGATGGATGGGCTGATATCGACCCCTACCTCTCTTACCGCGACTTCTTCAACGGTGCTGTAGGTCTCGACAACTCGGAAATCATCTTCTCCCGTGGTTATAACACTTATAGCAACCCTGACGACCGCCACCAGAGCATCGACGGATTGGTTGTTCACCAGCTTCCAAACACACTCTTCGGCTACAACTGTCATGGTATAACCCAGAAGATGTGCGACGCATACTATATGCAGGATGGCTCGAACTGTCCCGGTATGTGGAGCGAATGGGATGCCGAGGATGCTGACCACCGTCCACGTCGCGAAGGCTGGACAACTGCCCGTGGCGACAATGCAAGCTCCAAGTATCCACCGCTCGGTATCGGAGTCTCAATGCAGTATGCTGAACGTGAGCCCCGTTTCTATGCCTCCGTTGCCTTCAATGGCTCTTACTGGTGGTGTGCCGACCCGGAGAAGACCAACAAATATATGCAGATCTTCTACTGGCGCGGAACAACTACCACCACCAGCGACAATGGAACGCAAACCACCACAACCAACGGTTATGACAATACGGGGTACTACCTCCGCACCGGTATCGGTGTGAAGAAATGGGTTCACCCCAATGATTACCGTCAAGTCCGCAGTTCTACTGACTACGGTCATATCACCCGCAAATGGGAGCCCGCTATCCGTTACGCCGATATCCTCCTGCTCTATGCTGAGGCGCTCAACGAGCTTAACGGCAGCTACACAGTGGCTTCTTGGGATGGCTCAAAGACCTACAACGTAAGCCGCGACGTTACCGAGATGAAACGTGGTATCCGCCCCGTGCGTTGCCGTGCAGGTGTGCCTGACTACACAGCCGATGAATATGGCGACCGCACCGCACTCCGCAAGAAGATCAAACGTGAGCGTATGATTGAGCTTATGGGCGAGGGTAAGCGTTACTACGACCTCCGTCGCTGGATGGACGCTGCCATCGAGGAGGCGATTCCGGTACATGGCTGCAACGTGCTGATGACAAGCAAGCAGCAGGACGACTTCCAGAGAGTCGTGCCCATCTACAGCCTGCCGACAGTATTCTCCAAGAAGATGTACTTCTGGCCCATCTCTACAACCGAGCTCAAACGCAACATGAACCTCGTGCAGAACCCCGGCTGGAAATACTTTGACTAATCTCAGAGGGCCCAAAGCCCTCTGAGCTCAAAGAGCCCTCAGAGAACTCAGAGAACTCAGAGAGCTCAGAGAGCTCAGAGAGCTCAGAGAGCTCAGAGGCCCTCAGAGAGCTCAGAGAACTTAGAGGCCCCAGAGAAAACTTATAAAAACTGAAAAAACTATAATACAATGAAAAAATTTGCATCAAATATACTCAAGGTGAGTCTGGCCCTCCTGGGCCTGACCCCCGCCTTGACCTCCTGCAACAACGACTGGGAAGAGGAGCAGTACGCTCAGTACGTCAGCTTCAAGGCACCTCTCGACACCGACGGCAACAGTGTGGGCGTAACCACTGTCTACGTCCCCTACACACGCTATGATGAGAACGGCCAACCCCTCTACGGCGAAGAGGGTATCTCGCACTATAATCTTCCACTCATCGTGAGCGGCTCCACCCACAATGCCAACGACCTGAACGTTCATGTGGTTGAATCCGATACCCTCAGAACTCTCAACGAGGAGCGTTTCAGCACCCGTACAGAGCTCTGGTATCAGAATATGATAGAGTATGCGAAATTCCCCGAAGTGGTGAATATACCTAAGGGTGAGGATATCGCATTACTCAACATCCAGTTCAACTTCAAAGGTATCGACCTCTCTGACCGTTACGTTCTTCCCCTCAAGGTTGAGGACAAGAATGGCGATTACGGATATCTCCGCAACCCGCGTAAGAACTATGCCACTGCAATGCTGCGTGTTCTCCCTTATACCGATTATTCGGGTGAATACCAGGCAACCAACGTACGTTTCTACATCGTATCAGGTGGTGTAACCGACACTGAGCCGGGTGCAATGACCACTGTCGACGCTTATGTCGTTGACCACAATACAGTGTTCTTCTATGCCGGCACCTTCGATGAGGACAGCCAGCTCCGCAAGGACTTCAAGGTGTATGCCCGCTTCGAGCCCGCTACCGCGGGTGGAACCCGTGGCACTGTCACAATGTGGGCTGACAATCCGGACATGAACTTCGTGCAGAACAAGACAGCTACATTCACCATCATTGAGCAGGATGACGAGGTGCAGACCTATATCATGCGCCGCACGGTGATTGTGAACGATATAGACTATACATTCGATGACTATAAGTCGGCCCCGGATGCCCCGATCACATATAATGTTCAGGGTAACATGGCTATGGAGCGCAAGCTCAATACCCAGATGCCGGAGGAGGACCAGATTATATTCTGATGAATATGAGATCTTTGCTTATGACAACAGTAGTGGCGCTCTGCGCCACTACTTGTTTTGAGACCTCCGCTCAGGATAATTCCGAAATGGCCGTGCGCGATATAGAACGCGCCGCCCAAATCCTTGACGCCGCATGGGACCATTCAATCTATGGCCCGGATGAGAACCTAATGCTCGCCGACAGCTACGACACCATGACCGGCAACCGCTACGGCATTGCTGACGTATGGCCTTACACGGCGGCTATCGAGGCCCACTGCTCTCTGCTGGAGGCGCTTGACGCCGTGCGCGACACCAACCCTCTTCTCTATGAGGAGAACCATGAGAAGTATGCCGTACGTCTCGCCCTGCTGATCGACAACCTCGACTGGTATCGCGGCAATCTCCGTCTCTCCGCTTATGCCTGCAACAAGGAGTGGCAACCATATGCGGTGCCTCGCGGAGGGGAGCCGGGTCAGGCGAATGTGAGCGGAATCCTGAATGTGTATGACGACCAGATGTGGATTGCCCGTGAGCTGATACGGGCCTACCGTCTCACCGGCAATGAGGAATGGCTTCTGACAGCCACTCACCTCACCGACTATGTGCTGGCCGGCTGGGACTGCTGGCGCGATGCCGAAGGGAATGAATATGGCGGTATAACCTGGGGTCCGGGCTACAATTCGAAACATGCCTGCAGCAACGCCCCAATAATACAGCCTCTGGTATGGCTGGCCGAGATTTACGGAGACTTCGGCGAGGAGACCGAATATTATTACCGCGACGAATCAAACGCTGTGGCCAACGTCACCGTTGACCGTTCGGCTCTCTATCTTGACTTTGCCCTCCGTGTCTATGACTGGCAGAAGGTCAACTTAGCTGATGGCAAGGGGGTATATTACGATATGATGGGTGCCGACAACACCATAAAGGTATCGCGCGGTTACCGTCAGCATGTAGACTGTGGCGGACGCACAGGCACATTCTTCTCTTACAATACCGGCACAATGATCGGCGGGGCCGCCTCCCTGCTCGACTATCTGGAGGAGTATGAGGGGGAATTGCCGGATTTCGCGAATGCCCACACCGCAGGTGTCGACATCGACCGACTCACTGCGATGCTCCGCGATGACATAACACTCTCGGCACGCGCATCAATCAGCAACTTCGCCCGATACGTCAGGGCACAGAAGAGCTATGAATTCAATACTGACGCCACCGCTGAGAACGGCTTCAACACCTGGTTTAACGATGTACTTATCCGAGCCATGGCCGACGCCGAGAAGTGGGCCGACAACACCTCCGCGACCACCGCGCTTGAATCGACACAGAACAATCTCGACTATGCCTGGGAGAACTACAACCGTTCAGGGTCGTTACCCATCCACCTGATCGATGGCTGGGGGAGTGAGACGCGCAGCAAAGCTTTCCACCAGTTTGCCTTCGCCTCGGAATACGCCCTCCTCTCGCTGCGCCAGAGCAAGACAGCCGGTGTCAACATGGTGCAAACCGATACCGACTGCGACGGCGCAATCCACGACGGTGCCTTCCACGACTCCAACGCCATCTACGACCTCCAGGGACGTCGCCTACAGGAGATTCCCGACGGTCTCTACATCCGCAACCATCGCCTCTGCAAGTAAAACTTTTAAGTCCGTTTTGTTGCATCCTTTGTCCGGTATGTTACTTGATGTAACTGCCGGATTTTGTAATTTTGCAAAGAGTTAATAACCTTGATGAACATGAAAACTATCATCTTTGCAAAATCACTGATCGCGTTGTTTTGCGTGATACTGGCAACTCTCGCGGCACACGCCACACCTCAGCTGCCGGAGCCTGAGCTATCGTGGAAGAACATCACTGTCGACGGGAAGAAGACCGCCGTATTCTGCATATTCCGCGACACCCGCGGAATAATGTGGCTCGGCACAAACAGCGGGCTCTTCTTCTATGACGGCGTCACCACACACCCCGTAGGTGAGAGTGAGCTCTCCGGAACACAGATATATTCAATCGTCGAGAAAGATGACCATCTATTCATCGGAAGCAACAACGGCCTCCTGATATATGACTACCTCTCCGGAAAAGTTGAGGAATGCCACACCGTCACCACCCGCGAGATCCGCACCCTTCTCCTGGTTGACGACCTCATATGGATCGGTGGGCTCAACGGAATAGTACTCTTCAACATCGGCAAAAACACAATAACCGACTGTTCAAAAGGATTACCCCATAAATCGGTCTACTCCATGCTGCGCGACAGCCGCGGAATACTATATGCAGGCACCTACAAGGGGTTGGCAAGATGGAGCGCCGAGAGCGAGCGCTTCACTCCGGTAAAGATCAGAAACGGGGAATCGGCCCAGCCATCCCGGATGTTCGCCAACTCACTCCTGGAGTCGCACGACAAGGAGAGCATATACATAGGGGGTGAGGGTGCCCTCTACAAATATACCCCCGCCAATGAACACTGGGAGCGCATACCGCTCGCGGGCAACAACAATATCAAGAGTCTGTATAAAGGCGATGCCGGGCACATACTCATCGGCACAGATGACGGTGTTTTCGATATGACCGCCGACAGCATCAAGCATTACCGTCACGATTCACGTCAGGAACTCTCTTTGGGCGACAACGAGATATGGTGCATATATGCCGACCCGCAACACAATATCTGGACAGGCCATGAGAGAGGGTTCTCGATAGCCTCAAACTCCAACTATCTGCGCACAATAAAACTCAGTGAACTTGTACATTCAGGCGAGGGGAACGAGATTCATTCAATCTACCGCGACACCCGCGACAATCTATGGTTTGGCGGCACCAACGGCGTGATACGCCTCTCATATGATGCCACCCCTCATTGGTATCGCCATTCGGAAGCCCCCAACTCACTCTCGCATAACCGCATACGCGCCATCCATGAGGATGCCGACCATAACATATGGTTCGCCACAGATGCCGGCATAAACCGCCATAACAGCGCAAACGAGGGATTTGACGTGTTTCATGTGGTGGATAGCCAGGGGGAGCACACCTCCAACTGGGTATATGCCATTGTCGAGGATAAAACCCACTTCTGGGTGGGAAGTTTCCTCAACGGCCTCCATTACGTGGATAAAGAGGGATTCAAGGGGAGGGAGAGGGTTATCGTGGCCGACCGTTCACTCAACACCGACAACAGTTCAATAGGATTGGAGAATAATCTGGTAAACAATATCATAAAGGATGGTGCGGGGAATCTCTGGATTCTTCTTTTCCGAGACAATTCACTCACCTCCTTCTCGCCCGCCACGGGAAGATATACCAAATATGACATCTTCACCCTCACAGGCGGCTATCCCTCGCATCTGTGCGCTGACAGCCGCGGGCGTATCTGGTGCGCCTTCAAAGGGGGTGTGATAATCTTCACAAAAGATGGCGGACACAAGATTGTAAGATTCCCGGCCACCAACAGCGACGAGACCGTTCTCGCCATCGGGAAAGTGGGCACAGGAATGTGGATCTCAACCCAGAGCAATGTGTGGAATATCGATGGTGAGAGTTTCACACCCGACCTCCTCCCTATTCCACAGAAATCATACACGGCCGTCTATGAGGACACGCTCAGCCATAAGGTGTATTTAGGTGGCACCGACGAGATTCTTGAGGTGGACGGCAATGTCAGCGGCAACAGCGCGGATTACAAAACCATCCGCATGGTGCTCAACGACCGTGGAAAGGGGGAGCTGAATCTCGCCGACATAACCGGCGGCACCAAAGGGATGACCATACCCTACGGCGGCAATATAACCCTGGTGGTCAGCTCGCTCGACTATTCTCCCGAATCCGTGCAGCGGTATATGTATAAATTGGCTGAGTCACCCTCCGACACTTTAGGGGGATGGGTGGTGATGCCGGAAGGTGCCAACACCATAACCTTCTCCGACCTCAAGATGGGCCGATACAACGTGCTGGTCAAGAGCGTGGGTGCTCCTGTGCCACCTGTGGCCATACCCTTGACCGTAAAAGCTCCCTGGACACTCTCGTGGTGGGCTGTCACCCTCTACGCCCTCATTGCCGCGGGGGTGATTCTATGGATTGTATGGTATATGCGGAAGCGTAACCGGCGGACACTCCGTGAACAGGAACGACAGTCTGCCCTGGAGAATGTGGAACGCAAACTATCCTTCCTATCCACCATCTCGCACGACCTCAAGACCCCTCTCTCCATGATAATAGGCCCCGTGAGCGTGATGAAGGAGAAGACCCGCGACCCCGAGAACCGACGCAATCTCGACACAATATATGAGAATGCCGTGCGGCTCAACAATATGATTCACCGCACCCTCGAACTTCAGCACCTTGAGGATACCGACGAGAATCTGCTGATTCTCTCCATATTTGATGTGGTGGAGTTCTGCAAAGGTGTGTTCGAGGTGTTTGAGGAGAATAATCCGCAGAAGAAATTCATCTTCCACACCTCCTCACCCCAGATACTCATAGAGGTGGATGCCGTGAAATTTGAATCGGTAATCACCAACCTCCTCTCGAACGCCTGCAAATATTCCGACGACGGAGCCACAATCTCGTTCGGCATAAACTCGCTGGATGGGAAGGTAGAGATTGTGGTCTCTGACGACGGTGTCGGTATTGCCGACATTGACCAGCCGCTGGTGTTCCAGAGGATGTTCCGCGCCCCGGCCACCTCGAAGCTTAAGGAGGGTACCGGGCTCGGACTCTATCTTATAAAACGGTATCTCGACCTCATGGGTGGAACAATCTCACTCTACAGCAAGGAGGGACAGGGCACGTCGTTTATCGTGACTCTCCCCGCCACGGAGAAGGTGTTGCCGGAGATACACCGCACAGAAACCTCTGACGACAGCTGCAAACCTAAAATACTCATTGTGGAGGATAATCCACCGATTGCCGGATTCATAACGGATGTGCTCAAAGAGAAGTATAACTGCATAGTGGCCGAGAACGGACGTTCCGGCATAGCGATAGCCTCCTCCTTCACCCCCGACCTCATCATAGTGGATGAGATGATGCCCATAATGAGCGGCCTGGAGATGGTGCGCCATATAAAACAGCATCCACGTTTAGGTTTCCTGCCTATAATAATGCTTACGGCCAAGTCTGACAACCAGACTGAGAACGAGAGTATAAAACTCGGCATAGATGTGTTCATGGCGAAGCCGTTCGAGCCTTCGGCCTTGCTCGGGAGGATCAGCCAGTTGCTGAAGGGGCGCACTGAAATCAAGGAGAAGGTGCGCATACAGGCGATAGCCGAGGCGGAATCGAAACCGATCGAGGCGGAATCGGTCAACGAGAAGGCACTCGCCAGGATAGCGAAGATTATTGAGGAGAATATCTCCGACCCCGACCTCAACGTCAACCTTCTCTGCGAGAAGAGCGACATGGCCCCCAAACAGCTATACCGCCTTATCAAGAGATATATGGGTGTGGCGCCCGTCGACTATATCAGGCGCGTGCGCCTGCAGAAAGCGGCCATGCTGCTGAGCCAGCACAGGTTCACCGTGTCGGAGATAAGCTATATGGTCGGTTTCAAGACCCCCTCCTATTTCGCGAAGTGCTTCCAGGCTCAATTCGGTGTCAAACCGAGCCAATACCGGTCAGACGACGAGACTGTCGACAAGAAATAAGACACCGCACTCACTATTACATCATTATATATGCACTTTGTCCGATGTATTGCATCAATTGTCCGATTATCGGCCACGCGATAACCGGATTTAGGCTAACTTTGCGACGCTTCCCACAGGTGAAAGTCGGCAAGGTAGAAAAGATTGTATTTAGCTTCAGATTTAGATTTACAGAACAGCAAAACCTTAAACAAACTAACAAACCATACATCAATGTACAAAACAGAGTGTGCTTCCGAAGTAAGAAGCCGGTTGCTGGGACTCCTTCTCGCAATCCTTCTTATACCCGTCTCGGCTTTTGCACAGAATCAACGGACAGTCACGGGTACTGTCATCGATGAGACCGGGGAACCGCTGATCGGCGCTACGGTCAAAGTGGTGGGGGAACCTATCGGTACAGCCACCGACCTTGACGGCCAGTTCTCACTCAACATCCCCGCAAGTGCGAAACAATTGGTAGTGTCATATGTAGGTTATGACAATCTTACGGTTGATATCACTTCCGACGTGCTCAACATCACCATGAAACAGAATTCAGAAATATTGGATGAGGTTGTGGTGATTGGCTATGGCGTGAGAAAGAAAGATGACCTCACCGGCTCCGTATCAACAGTGAGCGAGAAGGATTTCAACAAGGGTATGATCTCATCGCCCGAAGAACTCGTCAACGGCAAGATCGCAGGTGTGCAGATTGTAAACGGCGGCGGCTCCCCTACAGCAGGCTCCACAATCCGTGTGCGCGGCGGTGCCTCGCTCAATGCCTCCAACGACCCTCTGATAGTGCTCGACGGTGTGCCTATGGAGGTGGGTGGCTCAGTGAGCGGAAGCGGTAACTTCCTCAGCCTTATCAACCCCAACGACATAGAGAGCATGACTGTGCTCAAAGATGCCTCCTCAACAGCCATCTATGGTTCGCGTGCATCGAACGGCGTAATCATCATCACCACAAAGAAGGGTAAGGGGGATGGCATAAAGGTATCTTTCCAGACCACCAACTCCATCTCTACCAAGACACGCACATCGGATATGCTCACCACCGACGAGTTTATCGGCATAGTGAATGAATTGGGCACCGAGCGCCAGCGCTCCCTTATAGGGAACAGCCGCACCAATTGGAACGACCATATCTACCAGACAGCCTTCGGCACCGACAACAACATAAGCGTGTCAGGCCGCGCCACTGACTGGCTACCATTCCGTGTATCGGCAGGTGCATATTACCAGGACGGCATCCTCAAGACCGACAACGCGAAACGTTTCACCGGCAACATCAATCTCACCCCATCTTTCTTCCAGAATGACCTGAAGTTCCAGATCAGCCTGAAAGGTACGTATTCCAGAAACAGATTCGCCGACACAAGCGCTATCTGGGGTGGCGCAGCCTCAAACCCGACAATTCCGGTATATTCGGGCAACGACGCTTTCGGCGGATATTACGAGGCTGTCGACGCCAATGGAATACCCGTCACTGGTGCTTTGGCCAACCCCGTGGGACAGCTGAACCAGTATAAATCGACCTCCGACGTTTACCGTTTTATCGGCAACCTCGACGCTGACTGGAATATCCGCTGGGTGAAGGGGCTCAGACTCCATGCAACAGGGGGTTATGACTGGTCGAAGGGTGAGGGTGAGATATATGTGCCGAAGGAGGCCGTATCCTACTACACCACCGGAGGACGCGACTATACCTACGGCCCGCAGAAAAACTACAACCGTCTCCTCACAATCTATGCCAACTATAACCGCGACTTCGAGGCTATACGTTCGAACCTTGACGTGACCTTAGGCTACGATTACCAGTATTGGAAATATACCACACCCTTCTATGCGGTGCTGAATGTGGATGGTGAGCAGCAGTCGACCTCGGCCGCCACCGACCAGCGTCACTCACTCCTATCCTACTACGGTCGTCTGAACTATAATCTGATGGACCGCTACCTCATCACCGCCACCGTGCGCCGCGACGGTTCATCCCGCTTCGCCAAGGATAACCGCTGGGGCACATTCCCCTCCGTGGCCCTGGCATGGCGCATATCGCAGGAGGATTTCTTCGAACCTCTCCGCAATGCTATAAACGATTTCAAGCTCCGCGCCTCGTATGGTGTCACCGGCCAGCAGGATGGCATAACCAACTACGGCTATATACCGGTCTACACCCCCGGTCTTGACGGCGCTCAGTATCTCTTCGGCGGCAATCCGGTCTATACCTATCGTCCGGAGGCTTATAACCCCGACCTGAAATGGGAGACAACCAAATCGTGGAACTACGGTATTGACCTGGCTCTCCTTGAGAACCGCTTCACATTCTCGGCCGACTTCTATACACGCAAGACAGAGAATCTGCTCGCCACAGTTCCGGTGCCCGCCGGTACAAACTTCGACAAACTGATGCTTGAGAATGTCGGCAATGTCGACTCTAAAGGTCTGGAGCTTGCCCTTACAGCCCACCTCATCGGCAACAAGGACTGGACCTGGACGGTGACAGCCAACGCCGCATGGCAGAGGGTACGCATCAAGAATCTCACCCTCACTCCCGGAGCGCCCAGCCCCGACACGGAGGTAGGTCCCTGGATCGACGCATACCAGATGCAGGTGTTCTCGACCGACTACGCCCCCTATTCATTCTACCTCTACAAGCAGCTCTATGACCAGGAGACGGGACGTCCCATCGAGGGTCTCTACGCCGACCTTGACGGCGACGGCGAGATAACCACCAACGACCGTTACCATTGCCATTCACCGGCCCCTGACTGGATTCTCGGTCTGTCGACCAACCTGCGGTATAAGAAGTGGTCGCTCTCAACCTCCCTGCGTGCCAATATCGGAGGATATATCTTCAACGGCATGGCCATGAACACCGGTGCCTGGGAGACAATGAGCTACAACGACTACCAGCTCAACAATCTCAACCACAGTTTCCTCGACACCCGCTTCACACGCCGCCAGTATCTGAGCGACTATTATCTGGAGAACGCCTCCTTCCTCAAGATGGACAACCTGCAGCTCACCTACGACTTCGGGCAGGTCTACAAGACCCTGAACCTGCATATCTCGGCAATGGTGCAGAATGTCTTCACAATCACCAAATATTCGGGTGTTGACCCCGAGACAGGGAACGGTGTCGACACTGCCATCTACCCGCGTCCCCGTACATATTCCGTAACTGTCGGACTTAATTTCTAAAGAGATGAGAAAATCAAATATATTATTCGGCATTGCCGTAGGGTGCGGATTGCTGCTTGGCGGCTGCACCGACGACCTCAACCAGATGCCTGTGACAGAGACAACATCGCAGGATGTCTATTCTGACGCAGCCAACTATAAGAGTGTGCTCGCCAAGATCTATGCCTCTTACGTGCTGGCCGGACAGGGCCAGGGTGGCGAGAACGGCGACCTCACCACAATCAACGGCCAGGATTTCTCGAGAGGATATTTCAACCTTCAGGAGGCAGCCACCGACGAAGTGGCCAATACCTGGCTCTCGGGCAATAATCTCACCGACCTCACCTACATGAACTGGAGTGCCAAGGATTCATGGGTGTCTGACTCTTACTATTGGCTCTTCTTCAACATTACTCTCTGCAATGAGTTTCTGCGCCATTGCACAGATAGCGAGATAAGCGGATTCGCCGCAGCTGAGCAGTCGGAAATACGCGCGTTCCGGGCCGAGGCCCGTTTCATGAGGGCGTTCAGCTACTGGATGGTGCTCGACCTCTTCCGCAAAGGGCCGAAGGTTGACGAGAATACACCGGTGACAGGATTTGTGCCTGAGGCATATGACGGCCCCGGACTGTTCGACTTCATCGAGAGTGAGCTCAAGGAACTTGTCGGAGAGAATGCCGAGTCCGCTCTTCCGGATTCAAATGAATATGGACGCGCAAGCAAACCCACGGCATGGGCTCTTCTGGCGCGCCTGTATCTCAACAGCGCGGTGTATCGCGGCACAGAGGATACGAAGTACTACACCGAGTGCATAACCGCCTGTCACAAAGTCATCTCAAACCCCGCTTTCTATCTTGAGCCGGAATATGCTAAGCTCTTCAACGCCGACAACCATAAACGTGAGCATGAGATTCTGTTCGCCATGGTGTGCGATGCCACAACATCTGTCACCTGGGGTGGAGGCACATATATAGTGTGCGGTTCATGCGGCAACTCCAGCTCGCAAGACCCCGCCACCTATGGTCTGACAAACGGCTGGGGTATGTTCCGTGCCCGTGGTGAGATCACAGCCAAATTCGGCGACGTCGCATCGACTGCCGACACCCGCGCCATGTTCTATACCGACGGTCAGTCGCAATTCTTCACCGGTGCGATCGACAATCAGGCCGAGGGGTATTTCTTCGAGAAATTCACCAATCTTACCGACGACGGGGAGGCCGCATCAAATTCAGCCGCCACAGGCTGCTCGACCGACTACCCCCTTATCCGCCTGGCCGATGTCTATCTCATGGCAGCCGAGGCACAGCTAAGAGGGGGCTCCGGAATATCGAGGACCGAGGCTCTCAATCTGGTGAATGAGGTGCGTCTGCGTGCCTACAACGGCGACGAGAGCGGGAAAATAGCCGATGGCGACCTCACACTCGACTTCATTCTTGATGAACGTGGCCGCGAGCTCTATCTTGAATCGATACGCCGCACCGACCTTATCAGATTCAACCGCTTCACCTCAGATGACTATATCTGGCAATGGAAAGGGGGCGTGCTCGACGGACGGGCCGTGAACGACCGTTATAACATCTACCCCATTCCGGATACCGACCTTACCGCCAACCCTAATCTTACAAACCCCTTATACTGATACTGAATCATGAAACTGAACAATATATTCAGGATCGCATTCCTCTCGGGTGTGGTGGCTACAGGCGTGGCAGCCTGCAGCAGCGACATCGACCCGGTATATGTGCTTCCTTCCGACGACATCGCATTGGGGGGTGCCTCCGGCGACGTTATACTGAGCGCTGAGAACCCACAGGCTCTCGCCCTGACAATCTACTGGAGCGGCGACGGCCAACTCGCCCTGACCGACTCTCTTCTGCAGGCTCCCGTGAATGCCGCAGTCGAGACAATACAACTCTCGAAAGATGAGAATTTCTCCTCCACACTCGACCTTACAGTCGACAAGGGTGTCCGCTCCCGCCAGTTCCTCTGCGAGGAGCTGAACTCACTCCTGGGACGTCTCGGTTATGAGGCCGACGAGAAGGCACCTCTCTATATCAGAATATGCTCGGTATTGGCTGCCAATACCGAGCCATCATATTCTTCGGTGATCAAGGTGATGGTGCAATCTTACAGGATTCACCTCACACTCGGCACCGTGCTCGACAAGGATTGGAACGACAGCGGAATGACACTCGCTTCACCCGAGGAGAACGGCATATACCGTGGATTCATGGGTGTGACGGGCTGGACCAACTGGTGGTTCCGCGAGGCCAACAATGTGGTGTGGGGCAATCTCGGAGAGACCGGGAAGACCTTCCACGCGTCCTCAGCCGACGACCACTGGAATTTCTGGTTCCCCGACCCCTCAGGGTGCTATTTCACTACACTCAACACTGTCGAAGGATGGTGGAGCGCCCTGCATATCGACAATCTTTCGGTGAGCGGCGACATCAACGGAGAGATGACCTTCAACATAAGGACCAACCAATGGACTCTCCCTGTGACCATGGCAGCCCCCTCTACCGTTAAAATAACCTTAAAAGGTGATGGAAGTCTGTATGATATGGATACTACGGATATGGGACCGGCCGTTAACAAGAGTGTGGGTTTCGGAGGAAGCGCCCTGAATCTCACCTTCGGTGAATCAGCCTCCGAAATATCGGTTGACCTCCCCGCAGGAGAGACCACCCTTGTGCTCGACCTCTCCAACCCGCTGCAGTTAACCATCGCCGCAGGTGAGGCCGCTGCAGAGCCTGAACCGACTGCCGAACCGAAACTCTACTTCTCGGGCGTGGTGGAATGGGATGAGTTTACCGACTTCATCTCGCTCTATGACGAGGCCAATCTCTGCTACGGCGGAGCACATTGGGTTGACTCCGAATGGGGTTACCGCGCTTATCCCCAGCCTGACTGGAGCGTAGCCTACAAGGGTGCTGCCGATGCCTCAGCTCTCTCAGGCAGTCTCGTATTGGCCGAGTCAGGTAACGACGGTAATATCCCGGCTCCTGAAAGCGGACTGTATGTGATGGATTTCGACATGAGAAACCTTACATACCTCCTCACAAAAGTGGAGAGCGTCACCTTTACCGGACTTAACGATGACTGGTCGGAACATCCTATGGTGCAGTCGGCCGAGAATCCGGAGGTCTTCACCGGCGAGTTTGTAAAAGAGAAGGAGACCCCGTGGGGTGTGAAGGTGCTCATCAACAATGACTGGACACTCTTCTTCGGCGGTGGCGACGGCTCGCTCAAGTTGGGCCATTCGGATGCCACCACCGGATTCGACGGCGACAACGACCTGACCGTGGGCGAGACCTACATACTGACTGTCGACCTTGGCACACAGACATATTATTATTCCCTGAAATAACCTGACATATCCCTGATAATGAAAATGACAACTATAATATCCGCTTTGGCACTGGCCGCCGCAATGATGTGCGGAGCCTGCTCGGAAGATGGTCCCGTAACCGACCCTAAACAGGAGAACACCGTGACTGTTGAGAAGGAGACCGGCTTCGCCCGTGGAGCTGACGTCAGCTGGCTCACACAGATGGAATCGGAGGGACGTAAATTCTATACCCCCGGCGAGGAGCGCCGCGAGATGGAGTGTATGCAGCTGTTGCGCGACTGTTGCGGAGTGAACTCAATACGTCTCCGTGTGTGGGTGAACCCGGCCGACGGCTGGAACAGTATCGATGACGTGGTGCTGAAGGCCCGCAGGGCCGAGGCGCTCGGTCTGCGCACCATGATTGACTTCCATTTCTCCGACACCTGGGCAGACCCGGGTCATCAGGAGATGCCCGAGGCATGGAAGAGCCTCTCGTTTGACGACCTTAAGAAAGCCATGGCTCTCCATGTAACGGAGACTCTCTCCGCCTTGCAGAGGGCCGGTGTGACCCCCGAATGGGTGCAGGTGGGGAACGAGACAACCCCGGGCATGATGCTCCCGACGGGATCGGTTGACAATCCGGTGCAACTTACCGAGCTTAACAATACCGGTTATGATGCCGTGAAGAGTGTCTTCCCTGCTGCAAAGGTGATTGTGCATCTTGACGGCGGCAACAACCAATGGGCTTACGACAGGATGTTTGACATCCTGGAGAGCAACGGCGGGAAGTATGACATGATCGGTATGTCGCTCTATCCTTACTGGGCCGAGCAACAGGGTGAGACCGGAGGCTGGCAGAAGGTTGCCACCGACTGCATAGCCAACATAGCCCATCTGAAACAGAAATATGGCAAACCGGTGATGATATGCGAGATCGGTATGCCCTACGACCAGGGGGAGCTTTGCAGACAGCTCATCGCCAAGATGATGACCACCGATGTGGAGGGTATCTTCTATTGGGAACCGCAGGCTCCGGCAGGATATAACGACGGCTATACTTTAGGCTGCTTCGACAATGACGCGCCGACAGTGGCTCTTGACGCCTTTAAATCTAAATGACATATATGACCAAGACAGTATTAACGGCAATGGCTCTCTCGGGAGTCATTGCTTTCAATGTTCAGGCCGAAAGGTCGGTTACGACCCTCAGGGAGGGTTGGGAGTTTACCAAAGGGGCCGGAGGTTCCGACGCCGCCTGGCAACAGGTGAGAGTGCCCCACGACTGGGCTATCTACGGACCCTTCGACCGCGCCAACGACCTTCAGACAGTGGCCGTGGAGCAGAACGGTGAGAAGGAGGAGACGGTAAAGACCGGACGCACCGGCGGTCTCCCCTTTATCGGGAAGGGCACCTACCGCACTTCGTTTGAGGTGGCCGACACAGCGGGCCGCAATATCACGCTGGTTTTCGACGGCGCAATGAGCAACGCCCATGTGAAACTGAACGGGAAGGAGGTGGCCTACTGGCCTTACGGATATAATTCATTCTATACCGACATCAGCAACGATGTGAAACCGGGTATGAACGACCTTGTGGTGGAGCTGGAGAATTTCGAGCGTGCCTCAAGATGGTATCCGGGTGCCGGTCTTTACCGTAACGTGCATATTGTCAACACCGACCGTGTGCATATCCCCATCTGGGGTACTTACATCACCACTCCCGAGGTGTCGAAGGAGAGGGCTTCCGTGAAGCTTGAGATGGATATCACAGGGGCCGGAAAGGGTGAGAAGATTGAGGTCAGCACGGAGATTCTATCACCCGAGGGTAGTGTGGTGGCTTCAAGCACAACGCAGTATGTGGCTCATGGCCAGAAGTATTGCCAGAATTTCCTGGTAAAGAACCCTGAGTTATGGTCACCCGAATCGCCTGTGCTTTATACGGCCAAGACCACCCTGAAAGCTGACGGGAGGGTTGTGGATACTTACGACACACGTTTCGGCATCCGCCGACTGGAATACATACCGGAGCAGGGATTTCTCCTCAATGGCGAGCCTGTGAAGTTCAAGGGGGTATGCAACCATCATGACCTCGGTCCGCTCGGGGCGGCCGTGAACCGTTCGGCACTGCGCCATCAGGTGGAACTTCTGAAGGATATGGGTGCCAACGCCATAAGGACCTCACATAATATGCCGGCTCCCGAACTTGTGGAGCTGTGCGATGAATTGGGCATGATGCTGATGGTAGAGCCGTTTGACGACTGGAGCTTCCGTCCGAAATCTCCCAACGGCTATGGCCGCTTCTTCACCGAATGGGCTGAGAGGGATGTCACCAATATGGTGCGCCAGTACCGCAATAATCCCTCGGTGGTGATGTGGTCGATCGGCAATGAGGTGCCCAGCCAGTGGGGACCCGACGGTGTGGAGGAGCTTACCATGCTCCAGGACCTGGTACATTCGCTCGACCCTACACGTCCCGTCACCTGTGGCATGGACCAGATATGGGCCGTCCTCGACAATGGATTCGCAGCGTCGCTCGATATACCGGGCTTCAACTACAAGCCTCAGCATTATGAGGAGGCTTACGCACGGCTACCGCAGAAGATGATTTTAGGCTCGGAGACCGCCTCCACCGTATCGTCGCGAGGTGTCTATCACTTCCCGGTGTCGTTCGATAAGGAACATAACACCGTGATGCACCCCGACAATCAGTCGTCGGGCTATGACAACGAGACCTGCGACTGGTCGAATACCCCTGACATTGATTTCTATATGGATGAGCAGCCGTGGGTATTGGGGCAGTTCGTATGGACCGGGTTCGACTATTTAGGCGAGCCCTCACCTTACGACACCGACGCATGGCCGAGCCACAGTTCTGTGTTCGGCATAATCGACCTCGCATCCTTGCCGAAAGACCGCTATTACCTCTACCGTTCGCACTGGAACAAGCAGGACACCACCCTGCACATACTCCCTCACTGGAACTGGGAGGGTCGTGAAGGTGAGGTGACTCCGGTATTCGTCTATACCTCATTCCCGAAGGCTGAGTTATTTATCAACGGGAAGAGCCAGGGGGTGCGTGAGAAGAACGACTCCACACTGCAGACCCGTTACCGTCTGATGTGGAACGACACACGGTATGAGCCGGGTGAGGTAAAGGTTGTGGCTTACGACGCCGATGGCAGACCCGCCATGGAGAAGACACTGCGCACAGCCGGCAAACCTCATCATCTTGTAATCACACCCAATACAGAGCGGTTGACAGCCGACGGGGAGGACCTCGCCTATCTCACCGTGCAGGTGGCCGACAAGGATGGCAACATAGTGCCCCGTGATACGCGCCGTGTGAAATTCAAGGTAAAGGGAGCGGGTGCGTTCGAGGCCACCGCGAATGGCGACCCCACCTGTGTGCTCCCCTTCCAGAATCCTGAGATGGACCTCTTCAGCGGAGCGGCCACAGCAATAGTACGCAGCGCCCACACCCCCGGCGAGGTTGAATTCACCGCCACCGCCAAAGGTGTGAAACCCGCCACAATCCGCCTCCGCGTCGGCAACTGACCGGCTTAAGCCGCAAGAAGAGTAGTACACAAGAGACGTGATATTGACGTAAATCGAGTAGGAGGTAAACACTAATCGTAGGTGTTTATCTCCTACTTTCGTG
>CANPMT010000024.1 GCA_947575235.1 uncultured Porphyromonadaceae bacterium | reverse complement strand
ATCGTGAACGTTGGCCTCAAGAATGTGGCTGCCGGTGCCAACCCCATGGACCTCAAGCGTGGCATCGACAAGGCCGTCTCTAAGGTGGTTGAGGGTATCAAAGCCCAGAGCGTGGAGGTTGATGACGATATCAACAAGATTGAGAATATCGCCCGAATCTCTGCCAACAACGACGAGGAGATTGGCCGCCTTATCGCCGAGGCTATGAAGAAAGTCAAGAAAGAGGGCGTCATCACTGTCGAGGAGGCTAAAGGCACAGAGACTACTGTTGAAATCGTTGAGGGTATGCAGTTCGACCGTGGTTACATCTCACCCTATTTCGTAACCAACAGCGAGAAGATGGAGTGCGAGATGGATTCACCTTTCATCCTTCTCTACGACAAGAAGATCTCTAACCTCAAGGATCTTCTCCCTATTCTTGAGAACGTGGCTCAGAGCGGACGTCCCCTCCTCATCATCGCTGAGGATGTCGACAACGAGGCTCTCGCAACTCTCGTAGTGAACCGTCTGCGCGGCTCGCTCAAGATCTGCGCTGTAAAAGCTCCCGGTTTCGGCGACCGCCGCAAGGAGATGCTCGAGGATATCGCCATCCTTACAGGTGGCACTGTCATCAGCGAAATCAAGGGTATGCAGCTCGCACAGGCTTCTGTTCAGGATCTCGGAACCGCCGAGAAGGTCACTGTCAATAAAGACAATACTATCATCGTCAACGGTGCAGGTTCAAAGGAGGCTATCGCAAACCGCGTCAACCAGATCAAGGCTCAGATTGAGACAACTACCTCAAACTATGACAAGGAGAAACTTCACGAACGTCTCGCAAAACTCGCAGGTGGCGTAGCCGTGCTCTACATCGGCGCACCCTCTGAGGTTGAGATGAAGGAGAAGAAAGACCGTGTTGATGACGCGCTCTCTGCCACACGCGCTGCAATTGCCGAGGGTATCGTCCCCGGTGGTGGCACTGCCTACATCCGCTGTCTCGCCGCTCTCGACGAGCTCAAGGGTGACAACGACGATGAGAACACCGGTATCGCCATCATCCGTCGTGCCATCGAGGAGCCCCTCCGTCAGATTGTTGACAACGCAGGTGTTGAAGGCGCTGTTATTCTTCAGAAAGTGAAAGAGGGCACCGGTGACTACGGTTACAACGCACGCACCGACACATTCGAGAATTTCTTCGAGACAGGTGTGGTTGACCCTGCCAAGGTTACTCGCGTGGCTCTCGAGAATGCAGCCAGCATCGCCGGAATGTTCCTCACAACCGAGTGCGTTATCGCCGACAAGAAAGAGGATACTCCCGCCGCTCCGATGGGTGCCCCCGGCATGGGCGGAATGGGCGGCATGATGTAATCCCTTCCAATCGAAAAAATAAGTCTTTCATTACATAACAGGGCGTGGCTGATTTCAGCCGCGCCTTTTATGTTATCTGATTATCGATTTTTTAACCATTATTTTGCACACGTTTATTTTTTTCATTAACTTTGGAATCTTAGTTCGTGTTTACTTTTAACACCACCTTAATAAACTCTCCCAATTTCCAATTATGAAAAGAATATACCCCCACATACTCACAATCCTCATAGCAATTATCATCTCTGTGACTCTCATGGCATGCACCAACGGTTTCAACCAGGAGAAAGCCGAGACTCTCCTCAATCAGGAGAAGCTCACCTCTTCCGATTACGATGAGCTTATCGAACTCTATTCAATCGGCGTTGATGATGCCATCAGGCTCTCGAAGGAGAAAGCCGAAGAACTCACAGAGAACGACCGTAAAGAATTCATAACCCTCTTCCAGATAGGACAACGCCTGAGCCAGGATAAAGACAACCTCTCCGATTCGCAGCAAAAGGAGATTGAGGAGATTAGCAAGAAAGGTTCGGAGGAATTCCGCAACTGACTTCTCCCCCCCTTTCTCCTCCCTCCCGCTCATAAGGCTAACGTGTTAACATCCATATGATCGCAATTAATAACTTAAGTGTTGAATTCTCCTCTCACCCTCTTTTCACCGACATCTCTTTTGTCATAAATCCATCCGACAAAATCGCTCTCGTAGGAAAGAATGGAGCCGGGAAATCAACAATGCTCAAGATTCTCGCAGGCTTGCAGTCACCCTCCGCAGGAACTGTGGCTATCCCTTCCGAAGTGACAATCGGCTATCTCCCGCAGCAGATGAAGCTGGCCGATGACACCACCATACTCGAAGAGACAAAGAAAGCATTCAAGCATCGTCTCGGATTGGAGAAGGAGCTACATGAGCTCTCTGCCCGTCTTGAACAGTGTACCGACTTTGAGTCGGCCGACTATCAGAAACTGCTCGACCGGATTGAATACCTCAACGACCGCATTGCCGTTGACGCCACTTCTAACGTAGAGGCTGAAATCGAACGTACACTTACCGGTCTCGGATTCGCCCGCTCCGATTTCAACCGTCCCACAAGTGAATTCTCGGGTGGATGGAGAATGCGTGTGGAGCTTGCCAAGATTCTTCTGCAACGCCCCGATGTGCTGCTCCTCGACGAGCCCACCAACCATCTCGATATTGAATCCATACAATGGCTTGAACAGTTTATCCAGACCAAGGCCAAGGCTGTCGTGCTCGTGAGTCACGACCGTGCTTTCCTTGATAACGTCACAAAAAGAACCATAGAGATTAATTGCGGCCGGATATACGATTACAAGGTGAGCTATACACCCTTCGTAAAGCTCCGCGACGAACGTCTTGAACAGCAGATGCGTGCCTATGAGAATCAGCAGAAGCTTATAGCCGACACTAAGGATTTCATAGAACGTTTCAGATATAAGGCCACCAAGGCCGTGCAGGTGCAGAGCCGCATCAAGCAACTTGAGAAGATTGTGCCTATCGAGGTTGATGAAGTCGACAACTCCCGGCTGCGTCTGAAGTTCCCCCCGGCTCCACGCTCGGGCGACTTCCCTCTCATTGCTGAGAATGTAGGCAAGACTTATGGCGACCATAAAGTATTCGCCGGTGCTGAATTTACTCTGCGTCGCGGCGAGAAGGTGGCTTTCGTTGGGAAGAATGGCGAGGGTAAGTCCACGATGGTGAAGTGTATCATGGGCGAGATTCCGTTCGACGGACATCTCAAACTTGGCCACAACGTGAAAATAGGTTACTTTGCCCAGAACCAGGCCCAGCTCCTTGATGAGTCGATTACCGTCTTTGACACTATCGACAATGTGGCCACCGGTGATATCCGCACAAAGATCCGCGACATACTCGGAGCGTTCATGTTTGGTGGCGAGGCCTCTGACAAAAAGGTGAAGGTGCTCTCCGGCGGTGAGAAAACCCGTCTGGCTATGATCAAGCTTCTCCTTGAACCCGTCAATTTCCTTATTCTCGACGAGCCCACCAACCATCTGGATATGCGCACAAAGGATATCCTCAAGGATGCCATACGTGATTTCGACGGCACTGTCATAGTGGTGAGTCATGACCGTGATTTCCTCGACGGTCTCGTGGAGAAGGTGTATGAATTCGGTGGTGGCGAGGTTAAGGAGAATCTCGGTGGAATCTATGACTTCCTGAACAAGAAGAAAATGGAGAATCTTTCCGAACTGGAACGTTCGGTGTCGCTCTCAGCAAGTCCCGCCACTGCACCGGCTCCCGACTCCGACTCAGCCGCGAAGGATCAGAAAGCAGCCCGTCAGCTCTCTTATGCTGAACAGAAGGAGAGGGAGAAAACAATAAGACGTGCCGAAAAGGCCGTTAAGACGGCTGAGGATAAAATCTCCGCACTTGAGGAGCGACAGGCCGAGCTGGAACAGAAACTATCGGCCGGCGACTCCTCCACAGAGGTGCTCAATGAATATTCCGAAGTTTCCTCGCAGCTTGAGGCAGCAATGTCTGAATGGGAGGAGGCACAGGAGGCCCTTGAAGCTCTAAAATTATAACTGACAAATCAATTACAATATGAATATACGTAAATTCCTATTCGGTGCAGCAGGTCTGCCGCTGATGGCTCTGGCCGCTCCGCATGGCATCGACAAGTCTAACCTCGACACTTCTGTCAACCCCGGCGAGAATTTCTATCTCTACGCCTGCGGCGGCTGGCAGAAGAAGAATCCACTCACCCCTGAGTATTCGCGATTCGGCACTTTCGACCAACTCCGTGAAAATGCCCGCGTCCAGCTTCAGGACCTTATTACCAAACTTTCTGACAATCCCGAGGCAGCCGTCAAGGGTACAAACGCCCAGAAGGTCTCCGACCTCTACACTATGGGTATGGATAGCGTGCGTCTTAACAAGGAGGGCGCCGCCCCGGTAATGCCTTTCGTTGAGAAAATCAACTCTGCCGACACCAAAGAGCTTGCCTCTCTCCTTGCATGGATGCACAATGGCATAACAGGCTCTTTCTTTAACACCGGCGTGGGTACCGACTCAAAGAATTCCGTCCGCAACATCATGCACATCGGCGAGGTGGGCCTCGGATTGGGCGACCGCGATTATTATCTTGAGGAGAACGAGACCAATGCCAAAATCCTCAAAGCATATGAGAAGTATGTTAAGCGTATGGTGGAACTCGTAGGATATGACGAGGCTGCCCAGCAGCGTGTATGGGATAATGTGATCTCCCTTGAGACGGAATTTGCTAAAAATAAGATGACCCGTGAGGAACGTCGCAATCCGCAACTCAGATATAACATACGCTCCATGGAGCAGATCCGTAAGGATTACGGCAACTTTGACTGGGACAGATATTTTGCCGAACTCGGTGTTGAGAATCTCTCTGAGGCAAACATTGTCTCAACCCGTTTCATGGATTTTCTCAATTCTTACCTCCCCACACTCTCTCCGCAGCAGATAAAGGATTACCTCGTATTTGAGGCCGTGTCTGATTCTTCAGGCGTCCTCAGCGATGATTTCCAGGATGCCAATTTCGAGCTTTTCGGAAAGGTGATGAGCGGCAAGGAGGAGCAGGAACCACGCTGGAAAAGAGCCATGGCTATACCCAACTCAATGCTTGGCGAGGCTGTGGGCGAACTCTACGTCAACAAATACTTCCCTAACGAGAACAAGGAGTATATGGTGGGATTGGTGGAGAATCTTCGCAAAGCCCTTGGAAAACATATTGACAACCTCACATGGATGTCTGACGAGACCAAGGGGAAAGCCCGCGAGAAACTCGCCACTTTCACCGTGAAGATTGGTTACCCCGACAAGTGGAAAGATTATTCGGCCATCACTATCGACCCCTCGAAAAGCTATCTTGAGAATGTCTACAATGCTTCGGTGTGGTACACTCAGGATAACTATCAGAAACTCACAAAACCTGTCGACAAGACCGAATGGCACATGACTCCGCAGACCGTCAATGCCTACTATAACCCCACAACCAATGAAATCTGTTTCCCGGCCGGAATTCTGCAGGCTCCATATTTCGACCTATCGGCTGATGACGCCCAGAATTACGGGGCTATCGGAGTGGTGATCGGTCATGAGATGACTCATGGATTTGACGATCAGGGACGCCAGTATGACAAGGATGGCAATCTCCAGAACTGGTGGCTTGAGGAGGACGCTGAAAGATTCAACAAGCTCGCCGATGGTCTCGTGGCTCAGTTTGACGCTGTCGAGGTAGCTCCTGACGTGCATGCCAACGGCCGATTCACTTTGGGTGAGAATATCGCCGACCAGGGTGGTCTCCGTGTCGCGCTGACCGCCTATCTCGACTCGCTCGAGGGTAAAGAGGGGGAGGTTATCGACGGCCTTACACCTCTGCAGCGTTTCTATCTTGCCTATGCCAACGTATGGGCCGGGAACATACGCCCCGAGGAGATTCTCTCACGCACAAAAACCGACCCTCACTCTCTCGGAGAGAACCGCGTAAATGTAACCTTGCGCAACATCGAGCCATTCTTCGAAGCTTTCGGCATTAAGGAGGGTGACAAGATGTTCCGTCCTGAGGAGGAACGTATTGTAATCTGGTAATCAACACTACTCCCATGTACGGTTTAATCGGAAATCCTCTCGGACATTCCTTCTCGGCCGACTTCTTCAACAGGAAGTTTGCCGATGAAGGGATAGATGAGGTATACATGCTCTTCCCGCTCAAGGATATCTCGGAGCTAAAAGATTTGCTGCTGACACATCCGGGTCTCAAAGGACTGAATGTCACAATACCCTATAAGCAGCAGGTAATCGGATATCTCACAGATATCGATGACGACGCCCGGCGTATCGGGGCAGTGAATGTGATAAAAATATCTGACGATGATAAAACGCTCAAAGGATATAACACTGATGCCATAGGCTTTCATGACACCATCGCCCCGCTTATAATGCCCCATATGCATGGAGCCCTTGTGCTGGGCACCGGAGGTGCATCGAAAGCGGTGGTTCACGTGCTGAAAAAAATGGGACTTGAGGTGCTCAGCGTATCTCGCCATAAGAGTGACGCCACAATCACCTATGACGAAATCACTCCTGAACTTCTCGAAAGGTTTCATGTAATCGTCAACACCACTCCCCTCGGCATGTGGCCTGACATTGAGAAAGCTCCCGGCATACCATATGAGGCGCTCTCGCCGCTTCACCTCTGTTATGACCTTGTTTACAATCCTGAAGTTACTGAATTCATGCGCCGCAGCGCCGCTGAAGGCGCAACTGTAAAGAATGGTCTCGATATGCTTCATGGACAGGCTCTCGCCGCCTGGAGAATCTGGAACTCCTGACTTTACTTTCTTCTGAAACAATATCCTTAACTTTCGGCTTATGCCTTTCCTTATTCCTCTCCTCGCTTTAGCAGCAGGCATTCTCCTGGGGTCATCGCTCGACGGCGACCTCTGGGGAATGCTTCCTGTTATTGCGGGGCTACTTTACTATCTTCTACTTCTAAAGAGGTCCTCATCCCCTTTAAAAGCATTCAAACTTAATTCCCGGCATTCCATATGGATGCTGTTGCTTTTCTCCGGCATTGGTATGCTCGACTCATCTTTTCAGAAAGCTCCCCGTTTCGACAATGATTTCCTTCAGCGGGTGGTGGCTGCCGAAGGTGAGGTGAGACAAGGCAAATCCTATGCTTCGGGCGACTGTCTCACTGTCGAGGTGTCGCGTCTGATCGATTCTTTGGGTAATTCCCTCCCCTGCCGCAATCTCAATCTTCTGCTCAACACCGACGGTGTCTCAGCCAATACCGGAGATATGTTGCTCTTTCCCGCTATCCTTGAGGAGATCAAGGATAACCCCAACCGTCGCCCTACCGGATATGCCGACCGCCTCGCCCGTGAAGGGATAAACTATCATACCTATGTCAACAGCGACGCCATACGGTTCAAAGGGAAAAGAAACGGGGTACGCAATGCCTCCTCACGCCACCGCGACCAACTTGTCAGCGCGCTTGAATATTCATCGCTCGACCGTCAGACTATCGGATTCCTTACCGCTCTCCTCTTTGGCGACCGGTCATTCCTGACCTCTGAGACAATCTCTACTCTCAGCAATTCAGGCGTGGCGCATATGATATCTCTTAGCGGCATGCACATTGCCATAATAATGGGGCTCGTGATGCTGTTGCTATACCCGCTTAAATTCATAGGGCTACATAAGTCGCGGCTCTGGATGGCGATTGCCGCCATATGGGCTTACGCCTATTTCTCTGGATTGGCCCCGTCAACCGTAAGGGCCTGCGTCATGGCCACCTTCGTGGCAGGAGCGTTCTCTCTCCAACGGAAAAACGCAACCGGGAATGCCCTGCTTGCAGCCACCTTCATGATTCTTCTCCTGAATCCGTCGGCTATATTCGATGTCGGACTGCAACTCAGCTTCCTCTGTGTCGCATCGGTTATCGCTTTTGTAAATCCACTGAATCCGGTCAACCATCGCCGACGTCCAAAGACCTATAACCTCATCTCCGCTCTCCTTCTCTCCATGACAACGTCGGTCGGGACGTGGCCTGTCGTGTCATATTATTTCCAGAAAATCCCGCTCCTCTTCCTCCCCATGAACCTTGCCTTCCTCCCGGTGCTTCCGGCATACATGACAGGAGGGTTGCTTTACACCCTTCTCCTTTCATTCGGAATAGACTCCGAACTGTTGCGCTCTCTTCTCGATGGCGGCTATTCACTCTTTCTGAATGCCGGGGAGATGATAGCCGGCAACGGCGCTTCAACAATCCCTCACAAAGTGGAGTTGCCGGTGGTATTCACATGGCTCGGAGGACTCGTGCTTGCCGGATATGCCCTGAGAAGAAAGAAACGTTCGCTAAGCTTATCCTCAGCGGCATTGTTGGCTGCCTCACTTATATTGATTCCATTCACGTCAAGGAAAGATCCCGACGGATTGATTTTCCAGAAAAACTATAATGAGATTTCAATGGCAGTCTATGAGAATGGTGTGGAGTCAATCAAAACATTTCCCCGCAATGCCTTGAGTTGCATGCAGAAGAAAGATTGTGTGGTGTTCTCGCTTGACTGCATCCCCTCAAAAGAGGAGTTTACAGAGATGTTCGAGAAATATGCCGACATAAAAAACCGCTACCTTATTATAGGAAGCGGTTTCAATCAAAAGGGCCTCTCCAATCTGCCCCTTTGTGATTTCTTTGATAAAATCATATTACATAGCTCACTCGGCAGGAAAACGGAACAAACTCTCAAACAATATGCCGAGAATGAGAATCTCACCTCTGTTTACAGTTTACGGGAATCAGGACCCTTCGAGGTGTTGTTCTGATTGCGCACAAAAAGATAATTGAAGGCACTGTTGCGGGAGATGATACTCTCCTCCTCCTCAACCTCTTCTCTGAGAAGCCTCGTCTGCTCGGGATTCTCATATCCCCATTTATCAGACAAATTACCGATGGCCACGAGCGACAGGCACATGGCCGCCAGAACTACAATCAGTAAAATCACTTGTAAAATCATTACCATTTCTTAATTTGATTTTTCGTTAAACCTGTAAAATTTATAAGTAACTCTTGATCCAAGCGGTGGCCTGATTGTCTGAGCCATCGCTTTTCTTATCCTATAACAACCGATATTGCTGTTTTGATTTGCAAAATCCAATTATTTTTAAGATTTTGTAATCTTCCCCCATCTGGGTCCTACCCCCTCCTCCCACACAGCATCCTCTCCTTATATGATATATAAGTATGCGCATCCCCGTTCTACTCCAAGGACGGGGATTTCTCATTCCCGCTGACGGGGTTCCGATATGACTGGATAAAGATAAAAAGAGATTGACAAGGCTCTCAGAGTGTGTTTAATTTCAACACCTCCTTTGAGGGTAAAATAAGCTTTAAACAGTATCTATAATTTTCCTCCACATTTTTTAATGTTTTTTCGAACCAAATCTTATTCCAGGTGTTCTATAGATAAAACAACAAAAAATATTTCTCTAAATCTTAAAAACATTCGAGTTATGAAAAGAACAATTTTATTTCTGGCTGCCCTTGCAACCATCACTTGTGGATGGAGCCAGAATCTCGCCAAGAACGAGGCAAAGAGTCTTCAGGCATTCATGAACCAGACAGCTGCCAATGGCGGAACCAACGGACAAGTACTCGGCTATTCCGGCAATGTTGCTTCAATCCCCGGAATCACCGTCACCAACGGTCACGTCACCGACATCAAATGGAACAGCAAAGACCTCGGCGGTATCCTCGACCTCTCAGGTTTCTCTGCTCTTGAGAAGGTGGATGTAAGCGGAAACAAACTCACCGGCCTCACAGTTGTGTCGCCCACTGTCACTGAAATCAACGCGTCCAAGAACCGACTCACTGATGTAGGCTTCGATTGCCAGCAGCTCTCGGTGCTCAAGCTCAACCGCAACAGAATTCAGGAAATCGACCTTACAGGTATGCCTTTCCTCAAGAAATTCAACATCTCTTCAAATTCACTTGCTGAGCTCAACGTATCTAACGCTGTCAACCTCACCTACCTGAACTGTATGAGCAATAAGCTGGAGGAGCTCACCGTATCCGACTGCCAGGCTCTGAAGACCCTCTACGCAGGCTACAACGACCTCTCGGGCATCACTCTCGCAGGCCTTGTAAAGCTTGAGAACCTCAACCTCCAGGGCAACAAGATACAGAAACTCTACATTCAGGATCTTCCCTCACTCAACACTTTAGCTGTCAACGACAACCATATGGAGCAGCTCGCCATTACAGGCTGCAAGGCCCTCAACGACGTCTTCGCTCCTTACAACGACCTCACATCGTTCACTATCACCGATGTGCCCACACTGGCCTTTGTAAACCTTGAGTGGAACGACCTTACCTATCTCGACCTGAGCAACCTTACATTCCTCCAGAGAGTAAATGTAAGCAACAACCAGCTCCAGACTCTCGACGTAAGCTTCGACAATATGCTGACTTACCTCAATATCAGCTACAACGTCAACCTTACCGACCTCAGAACTACTGGCGACACTCAGCTCCGTCAGATCGTAGGTGAATGGTCAAACTTCAACGATCCTGAAAATTTCTAAAGATATAATCTGAGTCTGGCACCTTGACCAGACACAGAAACGATAAAATCCACTGAGCCGGAAAGGTGGATAGATTAGAGAAAAGTGAAGGCATCTCCATTTGGGGATGCCTTTTCTTTTATATCCACTACTCTCTTTTTCGCACTTTATGAACCTTCGAAAATTCTTTTATATTTTAGTTTGTATATTTATGAATTTCTTATTAATTTTGTAAAGTGATATAATCTGCCCTCCCTTTATAGATGGTGGAGATTATCCATGCTTAAGACTTGACCGCTTACTTTAGTAGGCGTGTCCGGCATATTTTCAATAAGGTTGGAATGAAAAATACGATTATTGCAGACGCAGGCTCAACCAAGGTTGAATGGGTACTGCTTAATTCTGACGGTGAAGTTGCCACCGCCTTTAACACTGATGGCATTAATGCCTTGCTGGCCGACTCCGCTACTATAGCCGGAGCCCTGTCCGACGTTGCCTCCCGGCTCCCGGCCGAAATAAATGTGGAGGACATTTATTATTACGGCGCAGGGTGCGCCACACCTGAAATCTGCGACAAAATGAGCGCGGCTCTTAAATCGCAATGGCCGGGTGCGCAGACCGATGTCACCTCTGATCTCCTCGCGGCCGCACGCTCCCTTTTCGGAGCTAACAAGGGGATTGCCTGCATTCTCGGAACAGGTTCAAATTCCTGCCTATACGACGGTGAAAAGATTGTATCCCAGATTCCATCCCTCGGTTACGTCTTAGGCGACGAGGGAAGCGGTGCCGCTCTTGGGAAACGACTGGTGGGCGACGCTTTCAAAAACCAGCTCCCGGAGAATATCCGCGATAAGTTTCTCGAAAAGTATAACCTTACCCTCCCCGGCATACTTGAGAATGTCTACCGTCGTCCGGCTCCTAATAAATTTCTCGCCTCTCTGGTGCCATTCATCAGCGAGAACCTCTGGAATCCCTACATCTACTCTCTCGTGCTTGAGGAGCTCACTCAGTTCGTGAAAAGAAATGTGGCCATGTATCCCGGAGCGCATTCTCTCGATGTCAGCTTCTCAGGCTCTATCGCTTTCCATTTCGATAAGATTCTGCGTGAGGCAGCCGCCTCGCAAGGATATCGCGTCACTGCTGTTCAGGAAGGCCCCATGGAGGGACTCATCAATTTCCATCGCAAATAAAGATTGACACAGTTTTTGGTTATGACAGCAAGGTTTACCTTTTCAAATATGATGCGCCCATTGGCCACCACGCTCCTTTTGGCTGCCGGTTTCTCGGCTGCCTCTACAGCTATGGCCAGAAGCGAATACTGGGAACAACGGGTTTCCCTTTTCAACCAACTCCCTGTTGAGGAGGAGGATATCGTTTTCCTGGGCAATTCAATCACCGACGGAGGGGAATTCTCTGAACTGTTCAGCAACTATCCGGTCAAAAACCGTGGCATAAATTCCGACGACATATCCGGTGTGCTTGCCCGCCTCCCGCAGGTGACAGCCGGCTCTCCGGCCAAAATTTTCCTTCTGATAGGGATAAACGATATCTCTCACAATCTTTCGCTTGGACAGCTCACGGCCAAATATACCAAGCTTGTCCAGGCAATCAGGGAACAATCACCCTCCACCCGACTTTACATTCAGTCGGTGATGCCGATCAATAATGACTTCGGACGTTACAAAAACCTTAAAGGGAAAGAGAAAATCATAACCGACCTCAATAAGGAGCTGATGAAAATCGCCGTAGACAACGATGCCGTCTACGTCGACCTCTGGCCGGCCCTCGCCGAACCTGACTCAGGAAGACTCCGTCCCGACTTCACCAATGACGGGCTGCACCTGTTAGGTGAAGGATACAAGGCCTGGGCCGAGACAATCAGCGGTTATGTAATAGAATAATCAAACCGATATTATGAAAAGAGAAAACTCAATGAAATATAAGATAGCTCTCCTCCTTACAGGATTATCTCTCCTATCAACTCCTGAGGCATTCCCCCAGGAAGTTATTGAGATACCTCCGTTATTTGAGTATCCCTCAGCTCCTGAATCGCTCGAGACTATGACCGACAGGTCAAATTATCTGGTCGACCATTTCTGGGAACCCCTCGATCTCAAATCAAAGAAGGCTGTCGACCAGAATGCCCTGAATGAGGCACTGCGCATATATTCCGTGCCTCTGAGATGGGCAGATAAAGCTCGCGCAACCGCCGCCACCGACAAACTCATCGAGAAGTTGTCAAAAAATCCGACTCTCCTACTCCAGTTTACTAAAGCGGCTGAGGAGACTCTCTACGGGCCAAGGGCCGACGTATGGATTGATGAGATCTATCTCAAATTCCTCAATGCGATTGTCAAGAACAAGAAAATTCCCGAGAACCGCAGGGCGAAGTATGAGAAGCAGCTTAAAAAAATATCGGGATGCGCGTTAGGAACCACACCTCCTGAATTCAAGTTCACCGGACGCAACGGGAAGAGCGAGACATATTATCCGATGACGACGGTCTCGATAATGATATTCGGAAATCCCGCCGACACCGACTGGAGAATGGCTCGCCTGCGCATGGAGACCAACACCCGCCTGAAGCAGGCAGTCGACCAAGGTAAGATCAGCATACATTACATCATACCTTTCGAGAAGAAGGATTGGGAATCTGACGTGGCAAGCTATCCGGCCAACTGGGTAGTGGGTATGGCCCCCGATCTTGCCGACCTCTATGATCTCAGGATGTCTCCCTCAATCTATCTTATCGGGTCGGATGGTAAGATTATTTCAAAGAACATTGCACTCGATACAGCCATAAACCAGGCTCTCGAGTCAATCAAATAACCCAAAATATGAGAAAATTCAGTCTCTCAAGATTTATCAAACGCATCTATTTCCGCACCACAGGGTATTCCTACACCAATCTGGGGCGTCTTTTCCTGCGTCTTTTCGTAGGAATTATGCTCATGCAGTTCGGCATACGTCAGATTGCAAGTTTCCATCAGATTCATGATGTGTTCCCCTCTGTGCTCGGAATGGGATCGGAAGCCTCGCTCACTGTAATGATTTGCATCGAGCTTATCTGCTCTATATTCATCATGTTCGGATTCCTTACCCGACTTATGATCATACCACCCTTCGTGGCTATGCTCATGGCCGAGTATCATATCCTGCATGACTATGTGGGCGACGCCTATTATCTCCTCGACTGGCAGCAGCAGGGGTATCTGCCGATTATGTTCCTCGGCATTTACTTCTTCCTGGCTCTCGTCGGCCCCGGGAAGATTTCGGTAGACTATTTCCTCTCTCTCCATATTATCCACACTGAGAATAAAAGCGAGGCCGAACTGGAGGAGGTATGAGAATTGCTGTGCTTATTTCAGGTGGCGTCGACAGTGCTGTGGTGGTGCACAAGCTTTTGCAGGAGGGGCATGAATTGCATCTATTCTATATCCGCATCGGAATGGACAACGGTGAAGGCGACTGTTCGGCCGATGAGGATATCGAGATATGCACCCTCATAGCCCGGAAGTATAATCTCCCGCTGAAAGTTGTGTCGCTCCATGAGGAGTATTGGCAGTATGTCATGAAATATGCCCTCGACACTGTAGGCAAGGGGCTTACCCCTCACCCGGATATGATGTGCAACAAGCTTATCAAATTCGGATTCTTCGAGGATAGATGGGGGAAGGAGTTCGACAAGACAGCCACGGGCCACTATGCCTCTGTCATAGAGAAAGAGGGACGCTTCTTTCTTGCCACAGCCAAAGACCCGGTGAAAGACCAGACTGATTTCCTCGCCCAGATCTCTTACGACCAGCTTTCGCACCTCCTCTTCCCTCTCGGCACAATGACAAAGGCCGAAGTCAGGGAATTGGCCAAGGAGGTTGCCCTCCCCAACGCCTCGCGAAAGGATTCACAAGGAATCTGCTTCCTCGGCAAAATCGACTACAACGATTTCATCGCGCGTCATCTCGGTGAGCGCGAGGGGCCGGTGGTGGATATTGCCACAGGTAAAAAAATCGGTGTCCACAAAGGTTACTGGTTCTTTACCATCGGACAGCGCAAGGGTCTCGGTCTCAGCGGTGGGCCTTGGTTTGTTGTGCGCAAGAATGTGCGTGATAACGTAATCTACGTTTCAAACGGCTATGACACGCGTCTTCAGTACGGCCGGAGAATTCTGCTTGAGGAGCCCAACTGGATCAGCGGTTCCCCGTTTGACATCCTTCCGGCTGCCTCTGACGGCGATGACAAAACCATAGTTGATGTCACGTTCAAGACACGCCACTCACCTGAATTCTATCATGGGCATCTGTCACTCTCCGACGGCAGTCTGGTTCTGGAGTCAGACTCCGACGTGCAAGGGATAGCTCCCGGGCAGTTTGCCATCGTATATACCCCAGACCGCGGGATATGTCTCGGATCGGCCATGATATCCACCCCTGAAAGGAAACGCAGGCGACGTGGCCAAAGGCATATTAATGATAAAAATTGACTCTATGGAAAATAAATATTTATTGGAACTTGTCGGAATAACTTACAACCAGATTGAATCAGGTGTCTACGCGCTGATTCTCCAGGAGGCAGGCGGCTCACGCCGCATCCCCATCATCATAGGGTTTCCTGAAGCCCAGGCCATCGAGTGCAAACTTCAGGAGGTGGCGACTCCCCGCCCGCTCACTCACGACACCATGGTCAATGCCTTGGCCGCATTCGGTGTCTCGCTTGAGGAGGTGGAGATACGGCGTCTCCCCAACGGTGTATTCGCCGCCAATCTTATCCTTTTCGACGGGAAGGATTATCGTGTCATTGATTCACGGTCGTCAGACGCTATCGCTCTCGCCATACGTGTCGGCGCACCTATCTACACATCTGAAGCCGTATTGCTTGAGGCCGGTTTCGAACCCGACAACAGCGCGGCTCCCTCCGGCAATGCCCCCTCTCAGGATAATGAGAACGCCACGCAGGCGCCACGCGATCTCTCCTCGCTGACAATAGAGGAACTCTCTGAAGCTATGTTGCATGCTGCTGAAAACGAAGATTACGAAGAGGCGGCACGCATCAAAAATGAAATCGACAGACGACAGGTAAATAAAGATTGATCATGAAAAAAAGAAAGAACAGAATTGACCTTATTATTGAACTCATCAGAAACGAGTGTATCGGCAGCCAGGAGGAACTGGCTCAGATATTGAGCAAGAAAGGGCATCCCGTGACACAGGCCACACTCTCGCGCGACCTGAAGATGCTCCGCACTACAAAGGTGCCCACCGACCGTGGCACATATATGTATGTGCTCCCCGACAGCGATTCTCTGAAGGATAAGATATTGTCGTCAGGCCATGCCCCGATCAATGCCAATTATCAGAGCGGCCTTATATCGATAAGATTCTCCGGCAATATCGCTGTGCTCAAGACACGCAACGGTTATGCCTCCGGTCTGGCATATGACATCGATATGCGGCATTGTCCCGAGATTCTCGGCACAATCCCCGGCAGCGACACAATTCTTGCCGTCATCCGGGAGGATGTGAGCCGCGAACAGGCGGTGAAGATTTTCGCCCAGATTCTCGGCTTCGAGCCTCGTGATGTTGTTTTCGACTAAAAATTGCTATACATGATAAAAGTTGGAATCATAGGAGCCGAGAATCCCGATGCCGGTGAATTGCTGCGTCTTCTTATCAATCATCCGGAGGTGGAGGTGAAAACATTATGCTCCCCCTCTTATGCGGGACGTCCTGTCTCATCATGTCATCATGGATTTATCGGAGAGAGCGTACCCGCCTTCTCCGATAAGATTGACCCTGAAATGCACGATATCATCTTCATTGCCCAGGATTCCGCATTGTCGCAGCAGCTCATCGGGCAATGCGAGGAATGGCCTGAGCTGAGGATTGTTGACCTCTCTCCCCGTCGGCTCGATAACTGGGAGAGCCGGGGGCTCGAATACGGGCTCTCGGAAATCAACCGCAAGCCGCTCGTGCGCGGTGCCCGTCTCGCTGTAGTTCCAACAGCTTCAGCCGCCCTCGCACTTATTGCGTTGTATCCCCTCGCCATGTACCTGCTGCTCGACTCTGATCTTGAAGTGACCGTGGCCGCACCTGAAGCTGTGGCGAAAAAGCTCGACAAAAACGGCATAAGCCACGAAATATTCTCGATGCTTTCGAAAACGCAGTCAAGCTTCAACGGAAAGGTGAAGGTAAATGTTATATCATGTGAGTCCACACGGGCAATGAGAGTGAAGACTGAGCTGAAGTGTCCGCTCGCCATAGCCGAAGTAGATAAAATCTACGATTCTGTCTATGACGACCATAACTTCACGTTCACCAGCCTCTCGGGCGTGGAAAGCCGTGAGGTGGAGGGCACTCAGAAGTGCATCGTCACTTTCTCGAAACCCGGAGCCGGACTCCTTGAGGTGGAGACCTTGGGCGATTGTCATATGAGAGGGGGTGCCGGCGACGCGCTTCATGTGCTCAACCTTTTCTTCTCGCTCGATGAGAAAGTCGGGCTGCGCATCAAACCCTCCTGCTTCGGTGATGAGAATCCCGACGACAACCATCAGAACTGGTTTGCCTGAGCGCAATCCATCCTCAGGAATCAAAATTTTAATGTGTGTTTACTTTAACACACTCCATTATAACCCAAACAAGGATTATGTCAGTCAATAAAGTTATTCTTTTAGGATATGTGGGTGGCGACCCTGAAATGCGCTATCCCGACAAGGACCGTCCCGTGGCTTATCTATCGCTCGCCACTAATGAGGTGAGAGGTGCCGCTAAAGTGGAGACTACCGAATGGCACGCTCTCGTTTTCGGCGGACAGAATGCCCAGATGGTTGAGCGGTATGTCAGAAAGGGCACCCAGCTTTATGTCGAGGGTTTTCTGCGCACCCGCGAATATGAAGACCGCATGAAGATTGTCAGAAAGCGTACTGAGATAATCGTGGAAAAATTTGAAATCTTAGGACGAAAAGTGTAACCGCTTTTCCTTACTGTAATATAAATCAAGAAATGAGAAAATGGCGTATTGAGGATTCAGCCGAGATTTACAATATCAGCGGCTGGGGATTGAAATATTTTTCAATCAATGATAAAGGACACGTCCAGGTCACACCCAGGGAAGGGGGAGCTCCCGTCGACCTCAAGGAGGTGATTGATGAATTGAAACTCCGCGACGTCTCAGCTCCGGTATTGTTGCGTTTCCCTGACATTCTTGACAACCGGATTCAGAAAATATCCGCATGCTTCAAGAAAGCGGCTTCCGACTATTCTTATTCGGGACAGAATTTCGTGGTGTATCCGATCAAGGTGAACCAGATGCGGCAGGTGGTGGAGGAGATTGTAAGCCATGGCAATAAGTATAACATCGGCCTGGAAGCCGGCTCCAAACCGGAACTCCATGCCGTGCTGGCTGTCAACCCTAATTCAAGTTCCATCATCATATGCAACGGATATAAGGATGAGGATTATGTGGAGCTTGCGCTCCTTGCCCAGAAAATGGGTCGTCGCATATACCTCGTCGTTGAGAAACTCAACGAACTGAAGCTGATTTCGGATGTGGCCCGCCGCCTCGGTATAGAGCCGAATCTCGGCATCCGCATCAAACTCTCATCTTCCGGCAGCGGCAAATGGGAGGAGTCGGGAGGCGATGTCAGCAAGTTCGGCCTTAACTCATCTGAACTTCTCGACGCGCTCTCTTTCCTTGAAAAGAACAATATGGTCAGCTCGCTGAAGCTGATCCACTTCCACATCGGCAGCCAGATCACCAAGATCCGCCGCATCAAGAATGCCCTCCGCGAGGCTATGCAGTTCTATGTGCAGCTCTCCAAGATGGGCTTCGGCATTGAGTTTGTCGACATAGGGGGCGGCTTAGGCGTGGATTACGACGGCACCCGTTCATCCATGGGCGAGAACTCCATGAACTATTCCATCCAGGAATATGTCAACGACTCCGTATCCGCTCTTGTCGACGTGTGCGAGAAGAACGACCTTCCCCAGCCGAATATAATCACCGAGAGCGGACGTTCGCTCACCGCCCATCATTCCGTGCTCATAATCGAGGTGCTGGAGACAACCCAGCTCCCTATCTGGTTTGACAATGAGACCATCGATGAGAACGCGCATGAACTCACCCGTGAATTATACAACATCTGGGACCGTATAAACGCCACCACCCTCTTCGAGGACTGGCACGACGCCCTTCAGATCAGGGAGGAGGCTCTCGAACTCTTCAGCCTCGGCCTGCTCGACCTCCGCACGCGTGCCCAGATCGAGAAACTCTTCTGGTCGGTGGCGCGCGACGTCAACGACCTCACCCGCAGCATGAAGCACCCCCCGGAAGAGCTCAGGAAAGTCGACCGCATGCTCCCCGAGAAATACTTCTGCAATTTCTCGCTCTTCCAGAGCCTGCCTGATTCCTGGGCTATTGACCAGCTTTTCCCCATCATGCCTATCCAGCGTCTTGACGAGAAGCCCACGCGTCGATGCACAATCCAGGATATTACCTGCGACTCCGATGGTAAAATCAACCGGTTCGTATCCCCTCAGGGAATGTCTTATTCCCTCCCGGTGCATACCTTGAAGCCTAACGACAAGTATTATATAGGTGTCTTCCTTGTGGGTGCATATCAGGAGATTCTCGGCGACCTCCATAATCTGTTTGGCGACACAAGTGCGGTGCATATCTCGGTTGATAAGAATGGCTACCAGATTGAACAGGTTATCGACGGCGAACCCGTGGCTGATGTGCTCGACTATGTGGAATACAGCCCGAAGAAACTTGTGCGTAATCTCGAGACATGGGTATCTGCCAAGATGAAACAGGGTATAATCTCTCCCGAGGAAGGCCGTCAGTTCCTCAATAATTACAAGTCGGGTCTCTACGGCATAACTTATCTGGAACGCGATTAAATGAGATACTTTCTGAAGTTATCATACAACGGTGAACGTTTTCACGGATGGCAGTCACAACCCAATGCCGTGAGTGTTCAGCAGACAATTGAGGAGGCGCTGTCGGTAGTGACGCGCCTCCCCATTGCCATTACCGGTGCGGGGCGCACCGATGCCGGCGTGCATGCCCGTGTGATGTATGCCCATTTCGACATCGACACTCCGATCGAGGATAAGAGGCGTTTCCTCCTCTCTATGAATCGCCTTGCCGGACGTGACATAGCGTTCTCCGACCTTATCCCGGTTCATGATGACGCACATGCGCGTTTCGATGCCACAGAACGTTCATATAAGTATTTCGTCACTTTCCGGAAAACTCCCTTCCTCTACCCCTTCGCCTGGCAATCACCCTCCCCTCTTGATATTGACCGTATGAACGAGGCCGCCCGCATATTGCTGTCGACCGATGATTTCACATCATTCGCCAAACTGCATTCAGATACGAAAACTAATATCTGCGATGTGCGTGAGGCCGTATGGAATACTGTCGGGAATGACGCGGCTCAATTGCCCGGTCTGTTAGAGGATGGTATTGTGTTCACAATCACTGCCGACCGTTTTCTACGCAACATGGTGCGGGCCGTGGTGGGAACTCTGGTCGAGGTGGGACGTGGAAAACTCTCGGTCGAAGGGTTCCGCGACATAATCTCGCGCCAAGACCGTTGCTCGGCCGGAACATCCATGCCCGGAAACGCATTGTTTCTCTGGGATGTGAAATATCCTTACATCACGGGCTGATACCCTGAACCTGATCCAACCATCATCACCCATCTAACCCCTCCTGTATATTATGGATATCAAAGAAAAAATAGAGAATCTGCGCAGCGAGCTGCATCGCCATAATCATAATTATTATGTGCTCAATTCTCCCGAAATCTCCGACAAGGATTTCGATATGATGCTCAAGGAGCTCGAACAGCTTGAGAAGGTGCATCCCGAATTTGCCGACCCCCTCTCTCCTACACAGCGCGTGGGGTCTGACCTCACCAAAGGGTTTGAGCATGTCGTGCACGCACGCCCTATGATGTCGTTATCCAATTCTTACTCAATCAGCGAAGTCGATGAATGGTTCGACCGTATACGCAAGGCTCTTGAGGGTGAGGATTTCTCGATTGTCGGTGAGATGAAATTCGATGGCACATCCATCTCGCTCACCTATCGCGAGGGACGCCTCGTGAGAGCTGTCACCCGTGGCGACGGCACCCAGGGAGATGATGTCACTGCCAACGTAAAGACCATACGCAGCATCCCCCTTCAGCTCCAACCCGGCGACTGGCCCGAGGAATTCGAAATCAGAGGGGAGATTCTTATGCCCTGGGAGGTGTTTGAGAAACTTAACGCCGAACGCGCCTATAATGAGGAACCTCTCTTCGCCAATCCACGCAACGCCGCTTCCGGAACCTTAAAAATGCAAGACTCGCGTGAGGTGGCCAAACGTCACCTTGATGCCCGCTTCTACTATCTGCTGAGCGACAACCTCCCCTTCGACAACCATTACCAGAATATGGAGGCTGCCGCCCGATGGGGGTTCAAGGTATCTAAAGCCATGACGTTGCTCCATTCGCTTGAGGAGGTCAACACATATATCGACTACTGGGATGTGCACCGCAAGGAACTCCCTGTGGCCACCGACGGATTGGTATTCAAGGTCAATTCCCTGCGCCAGCAACTTAATTTAGGCTTCACTGCCAAATCTCCGCGATGGGCCATTGCCTTCAAATTCAATCCTGAGAATGCCTGCACTCCTCTGAAGTTCGTTTCGTTCGAGACAGGCCGTATGGGTATAGTCACACCTGTGGCAAATCTGGAACCGGTGCTGTTGTCGGGCACTATCGTGAAACGCGCCTCACTCCATAACGATGACATAATCCAGGAACTCGACATTCATGAGGGGGACTGGCTTTACGTTGAGAAGGGTGGTGAGATTATTCCCAAGATTACCGGTGTGGAGGTGTCGAAACGCCAACCTGATGCCCCTAAGATTCATTTCGTCAAAAAATGCCCCGTATGTGGCACTGAGCTTGTGCGCATATATGGCGACGCTGCATGGTGTTGCCCCAACCATTATGGGTGCCGCCCTCAGATCACAGGAAAAATCGAGCATTTCTGTGCGCGCCGCATGATGAATATCGATGGCATTGGCGAGGAGACTGCCGAATTGCTCTTCGATTGCGGTATGGTGACAAGGATAGCCGACCTCTACGACCTGACAGCTGAGCAACTTGAGACCCTTGACAGAATCGGAGAGAAGAGCGCGAAGCGGATAATCGACGGAATCGAGGCTTCAAAACAGGTTCCTTTTGAGCGTGTGGTTTACGCCCTCTCTATCCCGAATGTAGGTGAGACCACTGCCAAACGAATCGCCTCAGCTGTGAAGACAATGGAGAATATGCAGGCAATGACAGTTGAGGAACTCACCGCCATTCAGGATGTAGGCCCCGTCATTGCCAAATGCATCTATGACTATCTGCGTGACCCTGTCAGCATCGACAATATCAGCCGGCTCACGGCTGCCGGTGTGCGTATGAGCCTCTCCGAGGAGAAACTTGCACCGAAAGGGGATGCCCTTGAAGGTAAGACTATTGTGATTTCGGGCACTTTCACCCATCATTCACGCGATGAATATAAGGATATAATCGAGCGTGAGGGTGGTAAGAATGCTGGCAGCATATCCAAGAAAACAAGTTTCGTTCTGGCCGGCGACAATATGGGGCCATCCAAGAAAGAGAAATGCGAGAAGCTCGGTATTCCGATGATTTCGGAAGAGCAATTCCTTGAAATGATCAAGGAGTCGTAAAAACCGATAATCAGTCGGACTATAAAAAAAAGAAGTGGCCATCGCGTGATTAATCCGCGATGGCCACTTCTTTTTTAAGTCTCTCAAAGATTTCTGAGAATATCAATGCGGCTGTGAGGATCTTCCGAACCGAAGACATAGCTTCCGGCCACAAGTATATCCGTACCCGCAGCTGCGAGTTCCCTCCCTGTCTTTTCATTCACACCCCCATCTACCTCAATCAGGGCTTTCGACCCTGTGGCGGCTATGAGCGAGCGGAGTTCCTCAACCTTTTTCAACGTGTGGCGTATGAAAGGCTGCCCCCCGAAACCGGGATTGACCGACATGAGGAGCACAAGCTCCACATCTTCGATGATATCCACCAGCATTGATACGGGTGTCGAGGGATTCAGAGTCACTCCGGCTTTCATTCCGGCCTGATGAATAAGCGACACTGTGCTGTGAAGATGACGGCATGCCTCGACATGCACATTCATTATCCGCGCACCGCAATCCCTTACCTGCGATATCCAGCGGTCGGGCTCCACAATCATGAGATGCACATCGAGTGGCTTCTCACATATCTTCCCTACCGCATTCAGAACGGGGAATCCGAAAGAGATGTTAGGCACAAACACTCCGTCCATCACATCCATGTGCAGATAATCAGCATTCGAACTGTTGATCATCTCTACTTCTTTTGAAAGATTGGCGAAATCCGCCGCCAAAAGGGAGGGTGATACTCTCATACTTTCTTCTTGGGTTTAAAAGCGTTCCACAATATGAAAATCAGACACACGACGGCTATACCGTAGCCGACCCACGTCAGATATTGGTTATATTCCTCTACTTTCTCAAACAGCTGGTCGGGAGCTACTGTCTGCGCGAGCCAGTAACCGAGTCCTGCAAGCACACCGTTCCATACGAGCGCGCCTAAGAACGTGAATATCGCGAACTGGCCTATGTTCATCCTGGAGATACCTGCGGGAATGGATATCAGCTGCCGGATGGCAGGAATGAGGCGTCCCACAAATGTGGATATGGCACCGTGCTTGTCGAAATAGGCCTCAGCCTTCTCAACTTTCTCACGGTTTATCATAAGCATATGCCCGAAACGGCTGTCGGCAAAGGCATACACCACCGGGCGCCCTATCCACAAGGCAAGGAAATAATTGATGAATGCCCCCACAAGTGCGCCTAATGTGGCCATGAGCACCACCACGAAGATATTCATGTCGGCACCGGCTCCTGTGTTGGTGCAGGCAAGATATGCCGCAGGGGGAACCACCACTTCCGACGGGAACGGGATGAAGGAACTTTCAATCACCATGAAGACAAATACAAACAGATAGTTGGCATTGTCAACAAACCACTGGAAGAACTGGCTGGCATCGAAAAGCGCAAGAGTTACTAAGTCAAGCATTTGTTGTTTATGTATTAATTAAATTCTCTTCGCTGAGCATCTTTGCATAATACTCGGCTTTCTTCTCTATTTTCATCGGATATGCCCTTGAGCTTGAGGGCATGCGCCAATGTCTGAAGTTACGCGCGGTGCCGTCAGGAAGGGGAATGACACATTCTGTCCATTCCCCCACTTTAGGCACTGAGGTTGAGGTGAGTCCGGCCACTATTCCGGCTGCTTTCTCGCCTGTAGTGGCCACAGCCCGGCATGCCGGAAGTTGCATGAGCGTTCCTCCTAAGTCGATGGGAGTGTCGATCTGCAGCCATTTGTCGGCGGCGTTCCCTTTGGTGCGCACAATCTCGCGGCCGGTGTCGCTCAGAGCAATCCCCGCTTTTTCAAGAAGATGCTTTATCTCGTCTAACCTGAAAGTCTTGTTGGCTGTGTCGACCAGAGCATCCTTATCTCCGAAATAGATCAGTCCGAAAATACGCCACATGTCATTGATGTAATTCGGATAATAGAAATCCATCGACCATCTGTTGCGGGCAGGCGGGAACGTGCCGCACATCAGCAATCCGGCTCCGGGTGGCAGAAACGGCTCAAGAGGATGGCTCTCCCCTGCGGCAACTTCCTCGGCATCCATATTATTTCAGTTTCAGATTTGCCACGACGTTATCGGCCAGACGCGCGATAGCCTCATAAGTGGAACTGTCGACCGACTGTTTCATCTCAAGGTGATCCACCACGTCAATCTTCATCTTCGACGCATACTCAAGAAGCCCCTTGTTGGCGGCCGAAGCCCATGTGAACGAGCCGAAAGTGGCCAGCACCTTATTCTTGATCTCACGTGTCTCCATGGCAATCATGAACTGCTCAACCGGAGGGAACACATGCATCGAATAAGTGGGCGCGCCAACGATAAGACCCTCATATCTGAAAGCGTCAGATATCATGTAGCTGAGATTTGATTTCGAGGCATTGTGAATCTTTATGTTGCGCACCCCACGTATGTTCAGCTCGCGGGCTATGGCCTCCGCCACAGTCGCCGTGTTGCCATACATCGAGCCATAGATGATTGTCACACCGGCCTCCGGCTCATATTTGCTCAGGCGGTCATATATCCCTACTATCTCAGCCACTCTCTCATGCCAAACGGGGCCATGGGTCGAGCAGATATACTTTATATCAAGACCTGTGGTCTTCTCAAGGGCCTTCTGCACGAAACGCCCGTATTTCCCTACGATGTTGGAGTAATAGCGGTACATCTCATCGGTATACCACGCGGTGTCCATATCGGAGTCAATCACGCCGCCGTTCAGCGCGCCGTATGCTCCGAATGCGTCGCCTGAGAAGAGAACTCCATCCTCCTCCACAAAACTCATCATCGTCTCGGGCCAATGCACCATGGGAGTCATGACAAACCTTATGGTCTTCCCTCCAAGCGGGAGTGTCTCACCATCCTTGATCTCAAGGAAACGGTCGTCAGCGATATGATAGAAACCCTTCACCATGGCGATTGTCTGCTTGTTGCCTACAATCTTGGCCTGAGGATATTGGGCAATTATCGAAGGTATGCCGCCTGAATGATCCGGCTCCATATGGTTGACCACGATATAATCAATCTGTATCTCCCCGAGATGGCTGTTCAGACTGTTGATCAATTCCGATATGGTGCCCGCCTCGACAGTGTCGATCAGAGCCACCTTCTCTGTCCCTTTTACTATATAGGAATTATAGCTCACTCCATAAGGAAGCGGCCAGAGACCCTCGAAACGGTCTGTCGTGCGGTCATTCACACCGACATAATGCACATCTTTAGTAATTTCGCGAATGTTCATGTCTTTGCTATTGTAGATGTCTACTCTTGGAGAGGGGGGTTGTGGGCCCTCTCTCCCGTTATATTATGCTGCAAATTTACTCATTTTTTACTCATTGGCAAAATTTATTGGGTCGGCTTAATTAAAATGAGTAATTTTGCAATTGTTTTCAACCCTCTCCCTCGTCATAGACTGTAAAACCTAATATTCCAGCTGATGAATTTTCATTTTGCTCCGGTGCAAGGACATACCGACGCCCCATACCGTCACTTCCATGCCATGACATATGGCTGCGACACCTCTTACTATACCCCCTTCATCCGCCTTGAAAGGGGGGAGCTGCGTCAGCGCGACATCAAGGATTTCACCTCTCCGCTTAACGGGGAGTCGGGTGTGGTGCCGCAGATTATTTTCCGCGACCCTGAGGAGCTGACTTCGCTCGTGCGCCTCATGAAAGAGAATGGCGCCTCTGCCATCAACCTTAATATGGGCTGCCCATTCCCTCTCCAGACCGGTCACGGACGTGGCGCCGCAACTGTGGCAAATCCTATCGTAGCCGAGTGTGTCGAAAGGGTGGTCAATGAGAACCCCGATATAGATTTCTCGGTAAAGATGCGTCTCGGATTCTCTGACCCTGATGAATGGCGCAATCTCCTCCCCCATCTCAACAACTGCCGTCTGAGCCATGTGGCGGTGCATCCCCGCGTGGCACGTCAGCAGTATGGCGGCGACTTATATTATGACCGCTTCGCCACAATTCTGAGCGAAAGCGCAAATCCGGTAATCTTCAATGGCGAGATACACACTCCTGACGATATACGCAATATCCTTGACAAGTTCCCCGGAGTTGCGGGTATAATGATTGCCCGGGGGCTCTTGGGACGCCCCTCTCTCGTGGCCGAATACCTCTCTGGCGAGGAATGGCCCCGCGAGAAACGTATCGGATTGATGGAACAATTCCACCGCCGATTGTTAGATTATTACACCGACACGCTCTGCGGCGAAAACCAGCTTATCTCAAAAATCAAACCTTTTTGGGAATATGCCGAAGCTGAAATAGGCCGCAAACCATGGAAGTGCATTAAAAAAGCTACCAATATAGCGAAATATCATTCCGCTGTAGCTATGATTTCATAGAAGTTTAACAGCTTCACAACATATCCCTAATAATGAAGATTGTAATTTTAGCCGCGATGGATAAGGAACTCGAGCTCCTGACATCGCTTTTGGAGAACAAGCAACAGGTATTTTCTGAAGGCATCTCCCTCTCTTACGGCAAGGTGGCCTCGCATGAGGTGTTCGTAGCCAAGTGCGGAATCGGGAAAGTAAACTCCGCTCTGAATACATATCGCATTATCAAGACGGTTTCTCCCGACCTCGTGATCAATTCAGGTGTGGCCGGAGGCGCCGGAATCCCTGTCGGCACCACTCTTGTGGCCGACCGTGTCACTTATTCCGACGTATGGTGCGGACCCGGCACAGAATATGGAGAGGCCGACGGCTGCCCGCTTTACTTCACACCGGCTCCCAATATCATAAGTATGGCCAAGGAGCTGATAGCTGACAACAAAGTATCGTTCGGACTCATATGCAGTGGCGACAAATTCATCTCCACAGCGGCCGAGATATATGCTATCCGCTCCCATTTCCCCGATGTGCAGGCGGTTGATATGGAATCGGCCTCAATTGCACAGACCTGTTACCTAACCAATGTGCCGTTCGCTATAGTCCGCGTTGTAAGCGACACTCCGGGTGAGGGTGAGAATCTTGCCCAATATCAGAATTTCTGGACTGACGCCCCCAAAAAGACCTTCGCGGTTGTAAAGACTATCATCGAGAACCTATAATCTTCCGGCCATCGTCGAAACGATGGCCGGATTTTCAAAAATATCAATGTTATGAAAAGTGCCATCAACAGGTCAAACCTCAAGACCCTCATGCTGCCGATATCTATGGTGGCTGGAGCTGTCTTCTATAAATGGATGGGCTATCTCACTTTCCTCTCCCCTTACCTTATCTTCACGATGCTGTTCATCACCTATTGCAAGTTGCGCCTCTCCGACTTCAAACCGAATAAGTTTGAGGGCACACTGCTTCTGGCTCAGGTGGTGCTGGCAGGAGTGGCTTATCTCCTCACCTTCTTCTGGAACCGCACCCTTGCCGAAGGGGTGTTCATCTGCTTCTTCATACCTACGGCTACGGCCGCTCCGGTAATCACATCAATGTTGGGGGGAAGCATCTCCAAGGTGGCCACTTACAGTCTTATGTGCAACGCTCTGGTTGCCGTGGCCGGTCCGTTGGTCTTTGCAGCCGTAGGCGAACATAGTGAGATGACTTTCCTCCAGTCGTTCACTCTTATTCTGAAGCAGGTATTCCCGCTGATACTCGCCCCTCTTGCCGTAGCGCTCATATTGCGTTACGCCTTCCCGAAGGTCCACGCCAAGGTGGTGGGTATGCAGCAGCTCTCGTTCTATCTCTGGGCTGTGGCTCTGTTTATCGTGGTGGGGAGTTGCGTGAGTTTCGCCATAAAGAACTGGACACCTCAATCCACCTGGACAATGGTGCTCCTCTGTGTAGGCGCGCTTGTGGCCTGCGTGGTGCAGTTTAAATTGGGGCGTGTCATCGGCGGCCGCTTCGGCGACAAAGTTGCCGGAGGTCAGGGGCTCGGCCAGAAAAACACAGTCCTTGCCGTATGGCTCGCACTCGCCTATCTCAACCCTATGGCCTCGATTGCTCCGGCATCATACGTTGCTTGGCAGAATATCATAAACTCCTGGCAGCTTATGCGCCATAACCGACAAAAGATTGATAAGATATGAAGAGGTGATATCGCCTCATACATTTGTCTTATGGGGGCGGTTATATTTGCGTTTCTTCCGGTCAAGTCCTGAACCACGGCGGTATTTTTTCTGACGTGGTGCAGCATCACCATAGGCCGGAGCCTCACCTAATTCGGAGGGCACAGCCAATTTCTCAACCTCTTTCTCAAGAAGCCGCTCAATTGTCCTGAAGCGGCTTCTCTCTTTTTCACTTATGAATGTGAACGCGCTCCCTTCACGGTCGGCACGCGCCGTGCGACCAATTCGGTGTACGTAATCCTCCGCCTCATGAGGCACGTCATAATTGATTACTGTCTCGATATTGTCAATGTCTATACCGCGAGATATGATATCCGTGGCCACTACCACGTTTATACGGCCGGCCTTGAATTTCAACATCACATCCTCGCGCATGTTCTGGTCGAGGTCGGAATGCATCTCTCCTATCTTTATATTCTTTTTCCTCAGGGTACGTGCCAGTTCCTTGACCTTCTGCTTCGAAGATGAGAACACAATCACCCTGCGCGGAGGATTCTCCTTGAACATGCGCTCAAGGATGGGAAGTTTCTGGGTCTCGTAACAGACATAGGCCGCCTGGCGGATCTTCTCAGCCGGTTTCGACACGGCTATCTTCACCTCAGCCGGGTCGGTCAGTATCTGGGAGGCCAATTGCTGGATTTTCGGGGGCATTGTGGCAGAGAAGAGAAGTGTCTGGCGATTCTTGGGCATATGCGACACTATCTTCATTATATCATCAATGAAGCCCATGTCGAGCATACGGTCAGCCTCGTCAAGCACGAAGAAAGAGACCTTCGACAAATCCACATATCCCATGCTAAGATGAGCTAAAAGACGCCCCGGTGTGGCAATCACCACGTCGGCACCCATCTTAAGCCCCTTTCTCTGCTGCTCATAGGTGTGGCCGTCGGTGCCGCCGTAAATGGCCATGCTGCTCACCGGCATGAAATAGGAGAATCCCTGCATCTGACGGTCAATCTGCTGTGCCAGCTCACGCGTGGGGGCCATCACTACACAGTTTACATTCTCTTGCGGATAGTTGTCGTTGACAAGACGCTCTATCACAGGCAACAGATAGGCGGCTGTCTTCCCTGTGCCTGTCTGGGCCACAGCCAAAAGGTCGCGCCCCTCAAGCACAGGGGGTATGGCCAGTTCCTGGATAGGTGTGCACTCATCAAAGTGCATATCGTATAATGCATCCAACAGATCGTCGTTGGTGAGGATATCTTCAAATTTCATCTCTTTAATATATTATAGTGCAAAATTAACAAAAAATTTTTCAATATCCCATATCCGGCTTCGGATACAATCCCCCCACACCCCACTTGCAAAGACTGCCCTAAATAGTGAGTTTGGAAGAATCAAAAAAAAGTTCATTAGCCATCAACTTTATTTCTATACTGTATATCAATATTTTACAGATTATTTAAATATTTTTATCAAAAAAAATCATCTTCGCCGGAACATTTTTTATAGCACCCGTGTTATAAAGATGTCTTTTAAATTAAAACAACATGAAAACTAACGAAACTTTCAAACAAAGAATATTAGGGCTTCAAGGCAATCTGCTGAGTTTTGCATATCAGCTCACCACTAACCGCGAAGAGGCCCGCGACCTCCTTCAGGACACTACGCTTAAGGCTCTTGATAATGAAGAGAAATATGTTGACAACGTCAATTTCAAAGGATGGATCTTCACCATCATGCGCAACATATTCATCAACAATTATCGTCAGACCGTCAGAAAAGCCACTGTCATTGACCAGACTGAAGACCTCTACCATCTCAACATATCGCAGGAGTCAGGGCTTTCCACTCCCGAAGGCTCAGTAGCGGTAAAAGAGATTTCGGCAGCTCTTGAAAGTTTTTCAGATGATTACAGAATCCCCTTCAACATGTATGTTGCAGGCTATAAATATAACGAGATTGCCGAGAAGATGAATCTTCCGCTCGGCACTATCAAAAGCCGCATCTTCTTCGCCCGCAAACGTCTCCGCGAGCAGCTGAAGGATTATCAATAAAAAATTGCTTAACTTCTATTATAACGGCAGACCGGTTTACACCGGCCTGCCAATTTTATTTTTAATACCTCTTCAGTTCTCTTCCTTCCCGGTATCCTCCTCGTCATCCATATCCTCCTTATCCTCTTTCATGAGATTCTTGTAGTCGCGCATCATCTCGCGGTATTTCATCGTACCGATGCATCCTCCGATAATTCCACCGGTAATACCTCCGATTACCATCTCTATATCCCTGCGGAATCCAATCCCGAATACTCCTAACACACACAGAGCCCATGGCAGAAGGATAGCCATGAAAAGATGATGACGTTTGCGGCAGTACACTGCCCTTCTCCTTACCTCTCTCACCGACATAGTCAGCACATCTATCTCGCCGACTTTCGAATAAAGGTACAGGTCCATTATCGCGGCCGCGGCAAAATAAGCCACTGTGAGACAAGTCCCCAGGATTCTGATACTTTCAGAAAGCATCAAACCCGGTATCTTCAGAAACAAGAACGACACAAAAGTCATGTTGAGACCTATTATGGCAAATATCTTGTAGTTTTTCCTCAACCGATCGAGCGACGTCTGCTTCTTTGCAAAACTATAGCGTCGTGTCGTAATCTCCTCAATCCTATCCAGACGGCGTGATGTCTCGCGCCACGCATTGCGCATCTCCTCTGTTGTCATAGTTCCTCTCTTTTGTATGGTGTTATTGGTTGGCCCATTTGGCAAGCTTCTCTCTTATACGGCGTAGTTTGGTGGCCACCGTGTTGCGGTTAAAGCCACTCACCTCCGCAATCTCCTCATAGCTCTTCTCGTCGAGCCACATCATGATGAGAGCTTTCTCAACAGGCGACAGCCGTGAGATAAGATCATGAAGCATACGCATCTCGGCATCGACATCGCCGCTATCCTCAGCCGCCTCCTCCCTGATCATATCCATTGGGAGAAGACCGGTGTGACGCTTATTCTTGCGCCACGTCGACACACACGTATTGAGGCAGATACGGTAAATCCAGGTTGATTCTTTCGAATCGTTGCGAAACTTATCCATACCGCGCCAGATATTGATCAGCACATCCTGACGTAGATCCTCATACTCCTGCTGTGTGGCGGCATAGTAGAAGCAAACTCTGTTTATCACACTGTTGTTTCGGGCTATGACCATTCTGAATGCCGACTCCATTCTGTCAGCATCCGACTCTGCCGAGCATGTAACCGAATAATGTATGCTCCCACAAAACGTATTCACTACATCTGAGCCGGCTCCAAACAATTGAAGCAGCCAAGCCATAATGGGCAATTCATGATTGATATGTAAACTCAGTTCCACTGTTATTTTAACATCTTTTACCCATTAGACGCACCATCCCACAAAAAGTTTCACCCACCTCAACATTGACAACCGGAGCTGGGCGTTGATTAGATTACCCTATTTTGCCGGTTTCAATTTCAGAAACTGAAATGCAGCGAGACTCGGAGACCGCTGTTGTCGCAGCCAGGTTGATTACGGTAAGTCAGACGCCACACATAGTCAACCCTCAGCACAGTGAGGATATTGTCGATTCCCACTCCGGCTTCCATATAGGGAGTCGAACTCATTACCTTGGCCTCGGCATCCACCGGGAATTGATACAAGCCTTTATTGAAAGCGGGATTATTCCTCGAACTTAACCCGCCGGATAATCCCTTGAAAGTTACCACCTCGCGCAATTTCAACTTCTTCAGCAACGGGATACGGTTGAACAATACACCGTTGCCAAAATAGTCAAGGTCAATCGAGGCATACTGGTCATTGGCAAATTCCATCGGATTCATCAGTGAATAACTCTCAGGCTGTATGGTGTATGAGAGGTTGGCATTCGGCCATAACAACGCCGGATAATACACACCGCTCCACACCTTACCTGCCTTGAGCACTATGTTGGCATATCCGAACGCCGAAAGCCAAAGCCGTTTCTGAATCGACAGCTCAGTGCGGTTTAACGTGAAGCCGGACCCCAAGAAACCTTTCGGTCCATACTCATGGGTCAGCTGGAATATCCAGGCATCCATATTCACAGGCGCTCTCTGCGTGCGTCCCTGGATGAATTTCTCTCCGGGAGCCCACCGCAGGGTGACGTTGAAATTCGCCTGACGATAACTCCTCTCTGACGTGCCGTCGGCAAACCGGAAGGGGAGCCATTGGGTCGCCTCCTGTTCCTCATATTTCAAGCCGGCCTCCACCGAGAAGTTATTCGGAAGCTCAAGAATGTAACCGGCTTTCGCAAGACGCTGGTATGTCACCAGTATACTCTTCTTCCTCTTCAACGATAAGAACACATTGTCGGAATTGGTGAAGAGATAATGCTGCCCAAGCATGTCAAGGTCATACGAATAATGGGCGAAGAAGCCATGACGCGGCCATTCGTATGAGTGATTCTTCTTCCTCGCAAACGAATACTCCATGTCAAGACTGTACTTCCATTTCCGGTCGCGTGTGCCATAGGCTACAAACCCGCGTGCGAACAGATGAGGATTCAACGGCGCCATAGTCATGCCACCGACGCGCATCCTCACACCCTCCACTGTGTTGAAACTCACAAGAGTGTTTATCGGACCCAGATCAATCTTGCTCCGCTTCCCGGTCTTCACATAGCCGCTCTCCAGCAGTCCTAAGACCTTCTCCCCCCAATACAGCCATCTGTTCTTCCGCATCTCCCCCATCATATTCCCCATGTTGGCCTCGGCACGGGTCAGAGGTATCATACGCTCCGTGCTCCAGAAATCAGACGGCCGTTCCTCATAGCCGTCAATCACAAGATTGCGGCCGAGTTGTGTGTAGAAATCTTTAAGGTCGTCACGCATCCGGTAGCTGAAATTGTCGTAAACAGTAGTCTTGCGACCGTACACACTCGGGGTGCCGGGCACAATCTGCATCTCCAGACAAACATCATCATACGTCTTGTGACGTTTACCTATGCTGTCTTTCACGAAACTCTGGTTGATGAATATCTCATCAACATAGTTGAGGTTGACATCATGAGGGAGACGCATCGTAACCTTCTTGACAAACATAGTGGTATCGCCCACCGGCACATATATCTTTCCGTTGAATCCCATCGACTCAGGATTGTGTGGAGCGAAACTGAGCTCCACACACCGGTCGTCACCAACGTAGACAGTGTCGGTGAGATAATATTTATAGAAATCCGGTCCGATGGCCGAAAGCGGACTGACGAAGCGGTTCTGAAGAAACACAATATCATTCCCGAAAACGTCTACCTCACGGATGGCATCCTCAAGCACCACCCTTATATTCTCCTGGTTCCATACCTCATCTATGCCATTGCTCCGGTAACCCCTCACAATCTCCTTGTCAGCCCGTGGGTCGGAACTCTTGATGCGGGTTGAGACTTTCTCCTTCAGCATAAGGTCGAGAAGCCGCTTTCCAGTATAGGAGGAGGTGTCGACATAGTTCTTCAGGAACTTCCCACCCTTTGAGAGGAACCCTGATGAGAAGTCGCCGTTGAAATTATTCAACGCTATCATAGTCTTCTCATATTTGTCGTAGCTATAGAAGGGCTCACGGGCAGGGTCATTATCTTTGGCGCTCTTGCGAAGACGTTTCACAAACTCCACAGCCGGGTTATTCTTTTTTGAATACTTCTCCTTCTTCGGTTTCACCACCACCTCGCTAAGTTCCTGTGCTATTGGAGCCAGTCTGATTATCACAAGTGTGTCGGCTGTGTCAAAGAATAGCTTTTTAGGTTCGTAACCCGTATAGCTCACCGACCATCCTGTGGTGTCACCTTTTGTGAAGATCTTGAAGCGGCCACCCTCATCCGACACAGCGTTCTCACGCGGATTTTTAGATGACAGGATATTGGCGAAAGGCAAAGCCTCGCCTGTGATGGAATCGGTCACGATTCCGAACACACGCGAAGTCTGGGCGGCCGACACCTGACTGATGCCTGCCCCCATCATTACTGTAGCGACTGTCTTTAGGAGGAATACCTTCATCAATAAGTTTTGATTATAGCGCATCTGTTCTGTTAACGCTAAAATAATAAACGTGGTTTTTTGAAAAATTGTGTTTAATCATATTATTTCAACCTTTTTTAAGATTTGATAATATACCGCCTCCCCTTCACGTTCTATAGTTATGTTATTAATCACGACAATATGAAACGGTCAACCTCTCTTATCATTGCTTCCGCACTCAGCTCCCTCCCTCTGCTGATGCAGGCACAGGAATCATCTCAGGTGATGTGGGGTCTGCGCGCAGCCCTCGACATCAACCTCCCCGGGAAATGGAAAACAAATTATGATTCAGCCAAAATGTTCAAACCCGGAGCCGGAGTGACTGTCGGCGGGGTATGCAACATCGGGTTAGGTAATGGTTTCTATCTCGAACCAGGAGTCTCGCTCTATTATGATGCCTACTCATTTGACTCTATCATAATCGGCAGCGATGATTATTACGGACAGCAGACGACCTCTCCCCGCCAGGATAAGGCCGGCTTCAGGATTCCGGTAGTGGTGGGCTACACAATTGATGTGTCTGACCGTATAGGTATATGCTTCTACACGGGTCCGGAATTCAGCTACGCCTTCTATGGGAAACAGCATTTCGATAACGAGATACTGGATGAGATATTCACCGGCAGCCCTTTCGAGATGCTTCACAGGGCTGACTGCGCATGGAAAATCGGAGTGGGCTTCCCGTTCGACTCCTTCATGTTGGCTTTTGACGGAGCCATCGGCCTGACCGACCTGGCCAAGAACTCCATCAAATTTCATGAGAACCGTCTCTCCATCTCCTTAGCTTATTATTTCTAACTAAAAATACTTATGGAGTATTCAGATGCTATTCCACAATGGGCCGAGAGCCTTAACTGCGCCATCACGGTGTGCGACGAAAATTGCAAGATAATCTTCATGAACAGAAAATCACGCGAGACTTTCTGCAAACATGGCGACCTTATCGGCAACAATCTCCTTGAATGCCATAGTCCACGTTCATGCGAGATTATACACCGTCTACTCTCGGATGGCGGAACAAATTCCTACACCATCGAGAAGAACGGTCTTTTCAAGATGATATATCAGACAGCCTGGAGAAAAGCCGACGGTTCTGTTGGCGGGTTGGTTGAGATTTCGATGGTTATACCCGAGAATATGCCTCATTATAAAAGAGATTGACAGTAATGGATAAAAGGAATTGACAGTAATGGCTCTTGAAATAGAACATAAATATCTTGTTGTCAACGACAGCTACAAGGAGTTGGCTTTCAAATGCACAGAGATTCGGCAGGGCTATCTTAACCGGTTGCCTGAACGCACAGTCCGGGTCCGCACTGTTGACGACCGTGGCTACCTCACCGTAAAAGGGAAGAACAAGGGTGATGTGCGTCTTGAATTCGAGTATGAGGTGCCTTATGAAGATGCAGTGAGCATGCTTCGGCTCTGTGAACCGGGGATTGTGGAGAAATCACGTTATCTGGTGGATTTCGACGGTCTCACATGGGAAGTAGATGAATTTCACGGCACCCGCGAAGGGCTGACCGTAGCCGAGGTAGAGATACCGGAATCGGGCTACGATTACCGTCGTCCCCATTTCGTCGGGAAGAATGTAACAGGCGATCCGCAATATTACAATTCCAATCTCTGATAAGGTATAACAGATTGCCTCATCTTCTCTTCTCCAAGCCTTTGAGCATCATCTCAAGTTCATCGCGCACGTCAAGGAGTTTGTTGATTATATCCATCCTCTTGGTGATGTTCTTGCGGTTGAGGCGCATCTGTTCCTTCGCGGCCTCGATTTTCAACCCCCTCACCTTCACCAGATAGTAGATTATCCTAAGCGTCTCTATATCATCGGGGGTGTAGTAACGCTGGTTGGATGTGCTGCGCAGAGGCGACACCTCCGGAAACTCGCTCTCCCAGAAACGCAACGTTGACTGAGATACATCCAGTATCTCAGCCACATCTTTTATTTTATAGTATTTCTTTGTAAGGTCTCTTGCCATATCTCCATTACTGGGTTATCAGTCCATCACATGCCCGGCGTTGTCAGCAGTCTGAATCATCTCGGCATACTCCTCCGGGGTAAGGTCCATGAAATAGTAGTTTACAGGATTCTGGGCCTCATCCTTGAAACGCACCTCGTAATGAAGATGCGGACCGGTTGATTTTCCGGTTGAGCCTACTTTGCCGATAAGCTGGCCACGTTTCACACTCTCCCCCTCCTTCACCAGAATCTCGCTCAGGTGGGCATATCGGCTCAGGTAGTTATAGCCATGGTCAATGTCGATACAGTTGCCATAGCCGGCGGCTCTCTGGGCGATAGCTATGGTGCCGTCGGCAGTGGCATAGACCGGAGTCCCGGTCGGAGCGGCGAAGTCGAGCCCCTCATGAAAACGGGCGGAGCCGTAGATCGGGTCTCGCCTGTAGCCATAACCTGACGACATGGTGTAATCGCTCATCTTTATCGGGAGCACCGACGGTATGTGGGCCAGTTTATCCTGCTGGTTCTCGAGCGATGTGCGCAGTTGGTCGAAACTCTGCACCTGGGCGAAAATCTGACGTTCAAGCATATCCATGCTCTGAGTGAGTCGGGTCACGAGCTCACCGTCGTTAAGACGCTGGAATTCCCTGTAACGACCCTCGTTGTCGAGCCCGGCGAGGCGCTGGTTGCTGCTCATGGGGTCGAGTTGCATCATCACACGGTAGAAATTATCATCGCGGTCCTGGATATGCTGCATCACCTTGAGCGAGTTGTCAAGACGCTTGCTGAGTATGCCGTACTGGGCACGCAACTGTGCATTCTCGGCCCTGAGATTCTCTTCAGTGGGAGAGTCAAACAGATAGAACACACACACGAACAACAACGTTGTCAACAATATAGCACCAATCCACATCTTGCCGAAAGCGGCCAGACGTTTCTTCAGCGACGGATACACTCTCTCGAAGTTATCCGTCTCCGGGTTATATCTGTAATATACGTTTTTAGACAATCTATTTCAGTTTGATATTGCAAAATTAAGAGTTTTTGAATAATTTTGCAACCTAAAACAAACACTTCTTAATACTATACGATGACATCTAACGAAATAAGAGAATCGTTCAAGTCTTTTTTTCGTGACAAGGGACACCAGATAGTGCCCTCGGCACCTATGGTCATAAAAGACGACCCCACGCTGATGTTTACCAACGCGGGTATGAATCAGTTCAAGGATATTATTCTGGGCAACCGCCCCATCACGCACTCGCGTGTGGCGGACAGCCAGAAATGTCTCCGCGTTTCCGGCAAGCACAACGACCTTGAGGAGGTAGGACACGATACTTACCACCATACCATGTTCGAGATGCTCGGCAACTGGTCGTTTGGCGATTACTTCAAGAAGGAGGCTATCGACTGGGCTTGGGAATATCTTGTGGATGTCCTTAAGCTGAATCCCGACCGTCTCTACGCTACTGTCTTCGAGGGTTATGCCCCCGAAGGACTCGAGCGCGACAATGAGGCTGCATCTTATTGGGAGCAGCATCTCCCCGCTTCCCATATCATCAATGGCAACCGTCATGACAATTTCTGGGAGATGGGCGACACGGGGCCCTGTGGCCCCTGCAGCGAGATTCATATCGACCTCCGCTCTGACGAGGAGCGTGCCGCTGTCGACGGAGCATCGCTTGTAAATAAGGATAACCCGCAGGTTATCGAGATCTGGAACCTCGTGTTCATGCAGTATAACCGTAAGGCCGACGGATCGCTCGAGCCACTCCCCGCAAGGGTAATCGACACCGGCATGGGCTTCGAACGTCTCTGCATGGCTCTCCAGGGGAAGAAATCGAATTATGACACTGACGTCTTCACCCCCATTATCGACGTTATCTCATCCCTTACCGGATTCAAATATGGCAATGACGAGAAGGTTGACGTGGCTATGCGTGTTGTGGCCGACCACCTCCGCACCATCTCTTTCTCGATTGCCGATTCACAGCTCCCCTCGAATGCCAAGGCGGGCTACGTGATACGCCGCATCCTGCGTCGTGCGGTGCGTTACGCTTACACTTTCCTCAACCAGAAAGAGGCTTTCCTTTATAATCTCGTGGATAAGCTCGTTGAGCAGATGGGTGAATCTTATCCTGAAATCAAGGCTCAGAAAGAACTTATCAAGAAGGTTATCAAGGAGGAGGAGGATTCTTTCCTGCGCACTCTCGACAACGGCATTAAGCTTCTCGACTCTCTCATGGAGAAAGCCAAGGGTGCCGGCTCAACCGTGCTCTCAGGCAAGGATGCCTTCACTCTCTATGACACTTACGGCTTCCCCCTCGACCTCACTGAGCTTATCTTGCGCGAGAACGGAATGACTCTCGACCAGGCTGAGTTTGACGCCGAGATGAAGAAGCAGAAAGAGCGCGCCCGCAACGCAGCTGCCGTCGAGACCGGCGACTGGACTGTTGTCAGGGATGGCGACCAGGAATTCGTGGGCTATGACCTCGCTGAGACACCTACTGAGATTCTCCGCTACCGTAAGGTTAAGCAGAAGGGTAAGGAATATTTCCAGCTCATCCTCTCGAAGACACCATTCTATGCAGAGATGGGTGGTCAGGTAGGCGACCGTGGCACTCTCACTTCAGCCGACGGCGAGGTTGTGGAGATTTTCGACACCAAGCGTGAGAATAACATCGGTGTACACCTCACTCATAAACTCCCCTCTGACCCGGCTGCCTCGTTCGTGGCCAGGATTGATGAGGAGGCCCGTGCCGCAACATCGGCCAACCACTCCGCCACTCACCTCCTTCACGAGGCTCTGCGCGAGGTGCTCGGCACTCATGTCGAGCAGAAGGGTTCTTTCGTATCGCCTGAGGTGTTGCGTTTCGACTTCTCCCACTTCCAGAAAGTCACCCCTGAGGAGTTGCGCAAGGTTGAGCACATCGTCAACTCGCGCATCCGTAAGGCCATGCCCCTTGAAGAGGCCCGAGAGATGCCTATCGAGGAGGCCCGCAAGATGGGTGCCATGGCTCTCTTCGGCGAGAAATATGGCGACAAGGTGCGCGTCGTGAAATATGGTTCGTCAGTCGAACTCTGCGGTGGTACGCATGTAGCCAACTCAGGTAACATCGGCATGGTGCGTATCCTTTCGGAAAGCTCAATCGCAGCCGGCATACGCCGTATCGAGGCTGTCACCGCAAACGGTGTCGAGAATATGCTCGACAATTTCCAGGACACAATCAAGGATGTGGCCTCTTTCCTCGGGAATGCCACCAATATCCGCTCGGCTGTGGAGAAGGCCATCAAGGAGAATGGCGACCTCCGCAAGCAGGTTGAGGAATATGTCGAGGAACGCACACGCAATCTTGCGGCCGACGTCCTGAAGAATGCCAAGACAATCAACGGAGTCAAGGTATGTCACCTTGCCGGCCCGCGTATCCCTGAGGTGGTGAAGAATGTTGCCTTCACAATCCGTAAGGAATCGCCCGAGCACACCGTATTTATCGGCACGACTGTGTCAGAGACCAAACCTCTGCTCACAGTCATGATTACCGACGATCTTGTGAAAGAGGGTCTCAACGCGTCGCAGACAGTGCGCGAGGCTGCCAAGCTCATCAAGGGTGGCGGTGGCGGTCAGCCCTTCTTCGCACAGGCAGGTGGCAAGGATGCCGACGGCCTCTCAGCCGCCGGCGACAAGATAGCCGAACTCCTTCACCTGAACTAAGACTGTGTCAAATATCGGACACACTATAACGCGTAAAAAGAGAGAAGCTCAGCAGCGAGGGCACTGAAAAAGATGCTAAAATTTGCATCGGCTTTCTAAAGGCTATAAAA
>CANPMT010000023.1 GCA_947575235.1 uncultured Porphyromonadaceae bacterium | reverse complement strand
AAACATAATTGTCTAAATTTTGGGTTATATACATTAGTAATTTCTATCGTCTGCCGAAGATAACGGAAGCCGTGGCTCGGGAGGATTCTCTTCTCGATGTCATCCCGGCCACGGAATCGAAGGCAGGGAGAAACCGTTCACCGAGAGGTGAGCGGTTTTTTTTCTTTCCCTGCCTCGCTATCTCCTTATTTTTTATTAATTTTGTAAACTCTCCCGTCTTAACAAGCTTCTTTATCATGACCGAATATCTCCCTCAGTCGCCCCAAGATGAAGACCGTATGGTCGACAGCGCCTTCCGTGAGGTGCTGCAGGCTTACCTTGCCAGCAACCACCGTAAGAAAGTGGAAATTATTGAACGTGCCTACCGTTTCGCCAAGGAGGCCCACAAGGGGGTGCGCCGCCGTAGCGGCGAACCTTACATCCTGCACCCTATAGCCGTGGCCAAGATTGTAATCTCCGAACTTGGACTCGGCTCCACCTCGATATGCGCCGCCCTCCTACACGATGTAGTGGAGGATACGGAATACACCCGCGAGGATATCGAGGCTGTATTCGGTGCCAAAATCGCCGATATCGTGGAGGGACTCACCAAGATTTCGGGGGGTATTCTCGGGGCACAGTCTTCTGTGCAGGCTGAGAATTTCCGCAAGCTTCTCCTATCTATGTCGGCCGATATCCGCGTGATTCTCATAAAGATGGCCGACCGCCTACACAATATGCGCACCCTCTGGTCGATGCGTCCGGAGAAACAGTATAAGATTGCCGGCGAAACTCTATATGTCTACGCCCCTCTCGCCCACAGGCTCGGCCTGTTCAAAATAAAGATGGAGCTGGAGGACCTCGCTTTCAAATATGAGCATCCCCAGAAGTATGCCTGGATTATGGAGCGACTGAAAGAGACCTCTGATAAGCGCGAGAAGATTGTCGAGGAGTTTGTCAGGCCGGTGCGTGAGAAACTCGACGCCGCCGGGTTCAAATATGAGATAAAGGCCCGTGTCAAGAGCGCCTACTCCATCTTCAACAAGATGGAGACCAAGAAGGTGCCTTTCGAGGAGATCTACGACCTCTATGCCGTGAGGGTGATCTTTGAGAATGACGATGACGCTATGGAGAAGATAAAATGCTGGCAGATATATACTTTCTTCACTGACGGACATGTGGTGCATCCCGACCGTCTGCGCGACTGGACAAGCATACCCAAGGCCAACGGCTACCGCGCCCTGCATCTAACGGCCATGGGTCCCGAAGGGAAATGGATCGAGGTGCAGATACGCTCACGCAAGATGGATGACATCGCCGAATTAGGCTATGCCGCCCACTGGAAATATAAGACAGGTGTGCATGAGGAGGAGACCGAGCTCGATTCCTGGATGAACACCATCAAGGATATCCTTGCCAATCCGGAGCCGAACGCGATAGATTTTCTTGAGACCATCAAGCTTAATCTACTCTCTTCCGAGATTTATGTCTTCACGCCGAAAGGCGACCTGATGACTCTCCCCGCCGGGTCGACGGTGCTCGACCTCGCTTTCGCAATCCATTCGGAAGTGGGGTTGCATTGCATGGCCGGGAAAATCAACCATAAGCTTGTGCCATTAGCACATGTGCTTGAGAGTGGCGACCAGGCTGAGATTATCACTTCCGCCTCGCAGACCCCCAAGCAGGAATGGCTGCAGGCCTGCCACACGGCACGTGCCCAGAATAAGATCAGGGGCGCGCTCCGTAAGGCTATGCGCCAGCAGCAGGCCGAGGGGCAGGCCGAGAATGCCGCCAAGGCGGCTTCTCCCGCCGCCGAGCCGGCTCCCAAACGCTCTCTCATGCAGAAATTGCTGCGAAATCCCTTCTCCTCAAAGAGAAGGAACGAGGAACCCACGCGTGAGCCTGTCGACCGTTCCAAAGTGTTTATCCTGCATCCCGATGCCCGCCATCCGAACTATCGCACCGACTCCTGCTGCTCACCTATACCGGGCGATGACGTGTTAGGGTTTGTGGATGATGATGAGAATGTGGTGCTACATAAGGTGCATTGCGACAAGGCAATGATGCTGAAAACCACTTTCGGATCCCGACTCGTGGCCACTGCCTGGGGTGAGACCCCCGAGAAGTTCCTGGTGTCGATAAGCATCGACGGCCTTGACCGCCAGGGTATCCTTGAGGAGATCACCAACACCATATCGCAGAAATTGGGTATGAATATCCGGGGTCTCAGCATAGAGGCTCAGGATGAGGTGTTTCATTGCGACCTTACCTTGCAGGTTGACAGCGCAGAGACCGTCGAGACGGTCTGCGATGCCCTCAAGAAGATAAAGGATGTGAAATTCGCCCAACGCACCTCGTGACCGGGCTTGCGTCATCCCCCCTTCATATGATTAATATTACCGACTATGTGGAATAATTTATTCTCCCGTCTAAATCTGATACGTTTCGGCCTGGCAATATCAGCGGTGGCCATAATACTGCTGATTCTCCCCAGGGCCGACCACCAGAGTTTCTCGTTCGAACAGAACCAACCCTGGAAATACCCCCTCCTCACAGCCGACTTCGACACCCCGATATTGCGCGACTCAGCCTCGCAGCGCACCATGCGCGACAGTATCGACCGGGTGTTCGTGCCCTTTGTGAAACGTGATAACGAGGTGGCCAAGGAGAATCTTGAACGGTTCAGCCAGATGATTACCCATCACACTTCGGCGCCTGAACGTAATCTCCTTATCAAGCTGCTCTCGAAGGTCTACGACAACGGTCTGCTTGATGCGAAGCTTTATGAGAATGTCGGCGCACGCCCTTCGCATGAACTGCGACTCGTCGAGGCTGCCGGGGGCGACTCGAAATCGGTTATCGCGGTCAACGCCTCCGAGATGCTCTCTCCGGCACGTGCATTCGGAATGATTGACTCCGTGTTCACTCATGAGTTTCATGGCGAGCAGGGGAAGCTATCGCCTGAGGTGGGTAAGGCCCTCAGTATCTGCCTGAATCCGAATATCGTTGTGGATTCCGTCACCGACTACAAATACCGCAGTCAGGAATATCTCAACGTAACGGGCGCCATGGGTGTCATAAAGAAGGGACAGAGGATTGTCGACCGTGGTGAGATCATCACCCCTCAGATCTTCACCAACCTCAACACTTATCTCGACATGATGGCCTCGCAGCAGTCGGAGACCAGCAGCCATACCTATTTCGTGATCGGACAGGGGCTCTATATCATCATAGTCTTCGCCCTGCTCTATACGTTCATGAGCATGTACCGGTCGAGATTCTTCGCCAATATCCGCCAGATGGTGTTCCTGATGTCGTTCATCACCTTCTTCGTGGTGTTCTCGGTGATAATGTTCGAGTATGTGGCGAACGGTATATATCTTGTCCCCTTCGCGGCGGTGCCGGTGATCATTGTCGTATTCTTTGACTCCCGCACGGCCATATTCGCTTTGTTATCGACTGTGCTGATAGCTGCCTTAGTGGCCACTTACCAGTTCCAGTTCATATTCATGGAGGTATGTGTGGGTCTTGTGGCCACTTTCAGCATACGCCAGCTGAGCCGTCGTTCACAGTTGCTCCGCACCGCCGTATGGTCGCTCGTGACCTATTGCGTGGCCTTCTTCGCCATCTGTCTCATCACGGAGGGCACCCTCTCGCAGTTTACATGGCGTATATTGGGCGTGTTCGCGATCAACTCGGTGATTCTCTCGTTCGCCTATATCTTCATCTTCATAATAGAGAAGGTGTTCGGCTTCACATCCACCGTCACGTTAGTTGAGCTTAGCGATATCAACTCGCCCCTTCTGCGCCGTTTGGCCGAGGATGCCCCGGGCACATTCCAGCATTCCATGCAGGTGTCAACTCTTGCAGCTGAGGCTGCCCGCGCCATAAATGCCAACACCACCCTCGTGCGTACGGGTGCCCTTTACCATGACATAGGCAAGATGAAGAGCCCTATCTTCTTTACCGAGAACCAGCATGGTGTGAACCCGCACAACGGTCTCAATCCTGAGACGAGCGCCCACAAGATAATACAGCACGTCACAGATGGCCTCGCCATGGCGTCGAAAGAGAAACTGCCGTCGGTGATCAAGTCGTTCATCGCCGAGCATCATGGCAAGGGGCTTACGAAGTATTTCTATAATACCGCTGTGAATGAGAACCCCGACCTGGTCATCGACAAATCGAAGTTCCAGTATCCGGGTCCGAATCCGCAGAGCAAGGAGACCGCTATCCTCATGATGGCCGATGCCGTGGAGGCGGCCTCCCGCAGTCTGAAGGATTTCACTCCGGAGGCTATCGATAATCTTGTTGACCGTATCATCGACAGCCAGATTGCCGACGGACTGCTGAAGGAGGCTCCCATATCGTTCAGGGATGTCGAGACTGTGAAGGATACTTTCAAGAAACGTCTCTCCACAATCTATCACTCACGCGTGTCGTATCCTGAGATGAATAAAAGCACTGCCACGGCAGCCGCCGAAACAACCGAATCAGCATCTCAAGCGTTAAAATGAGATAAGGAACTGCTTTTAAACGACAGTTTCTGAGAGGAAGTAAACGTAATCTGGAAATGAGTATAGTAGCGATCATATTTTCAATACTGTTTTTTATAGGTGCCATCCTTCTGTTGGCACCGCGTATCCTGCTGGCTCCGGCCTGCGCGTATATCGGTATGCTATGCCTGAGTTTCGCCACGGCGAGCGACGGCTACCCCCTGCTACCTATCAATTCAACCATCCTCATAGGATGGCTGTGCATGACATTGGTGGTGATGGTGGCCACGATTCTGCAACCCGCGCCGCTGAGATTCGCAAAGAAGGGTATGGGATATATGACCGTGGGCGCGATTGCCGGTATGGCTGTCGGACTTATGGGGTTCACCTTCGTGCATAGCCTCAGCACACTTTACGGCATTATGATCGTGGCCACTGCCATAGGTGTGTTCTTCGGGTTCCTCCTCTACTCAAAGACCCCTGATGGCCGGCCTGTGGGTATCGGCTCGGGTCATTTCTTCAAGTATCTCCTCGCCAAGGGATTCCCCACCGCCATCACCATAATGCAGATTGGTGTGGTGCTGGTGCTGATTACAGCCCTCTATCTTTGAGGGCATCACCCTTTGGCGACGACACGCGGCAGATGACGCATTAAACCTTCACTCAAAAAAAGGTTCTGAATAATAGACAAAGACCAACTGATGACAAAAATATTTTCAAGAATAACCAGAAGTTTAGCTGCTGCGGCTGTTGTGGCGTTTGGCTGCTCGGCCCTTATCTCTGTGGCCCAGACACCATCGGCCCAGACCTCAGCGGCGACAAGTAAACGGAAGATAACCGTCGAGAAACCCGACCTTGACCGTATCCGTGAACTTACCCTCGACCCTACCAGCAAGTTCTATTTCCCCAAACTGATGGCCAAATATAACCGTAACGACACCACCATGACCAATGAGGAGTACCGTTACTTCTATCTTGGCTACATGTTCCAGGAGGATTACGACCCTTATCGTGTGTCGCCCTATTCGGGGGTTACCGACGAGTTGCGTCTCAAAACCTCTCACACCAAGGAGGAGATTGACACCATCCGCAAATATGCGGAGCTGTCGCTCCGCGACAATCCCTTTGACCTGCGTCAGATGTCGTTTCTTGTGCACGTGCTCAAGGAGAAGCGGAAGGATATGAGCGCGAAGATCTGGGAGTACAGGCTTGAGCATCTGTTAGGGGCCATAAAGAGCACCGGCACAGGTGAGGATGTGGAGAATGCCTGGTATGTGATCTATCCGATGCACGAGTACGACATGGTGCAGTTGCTCGGTTACGAGGCCGTGGATGCCCAGTTCATTGACCCGGGCACCGACCATCTCCTTGTGACGCCAGAGCCCGAGACAAAGAAGCGGCTCCGCGACAAGGTAGCCGAGGGCTTCTTCTTCAATGTGGAGGTCCCGCAGGCCCAGTACGAGCTGAAACACCCGGAATAACCCCCCGGAAATTTCATCATGATGCAACATGATGAACCATGATGAATCATGAGGCAATTAAATCATGATGCAACATGATGAATCATGATGCCAAAAATCAACCCAAAAACCAACCCAAAAACCAACCCGCTGAATCAACCCAAAAATTTCAAAGATATGTCAGAAAAGAAAGAAGTCGTTGGCCCCGGCAAATTTGTGGCCTACTCATATAAACTCTACAACGACGCCAACAACGAACTCCTGTTCGAGGCGCCCGAAGACACCCCCGACGTGATGGTCTACGGCGTAAGCCATGAAATCGTGCCCGGTCTTGTGGAGGTGCTCCGCGATCTCGGCAAAGAGGATAAGTTCGAAATCACCCTTCCCCCGGAGGCAGCCTTCGGCTACCGCAATGAAGATTACATCCTCGAACTCGACAAGGACGTCTTCATGCGCGACGGCGAAATCCCCGAGGAGGTACAGGTGGGCGCTATCCTCCCCATGATGACCGCCGAAGGATACCGTATCCAGGGAAGAATCCTCGAAATCGGCGACAAAATCAAGATGGACTTCAACCATCCTTTCGCCGGTCTGACCGTGCGTTATGAAGGTAAGGTTGAGGAGGTGCGCGAGGCAACTCCCGAGGAGCTCCAGCCCCAGGGTGGCTGCGGCTGCGGAAGCTGCGGCGGTGGCTCTTGCGGAGACAGCACCGACTGCTGCGGGGGCTGCCATTAATCAGCATTTCCTCCCGGATGGCTATTTCCTGTCAATCCGCCCAGAGATGACTATTTCCCAGCAATTCGACCGGAGATGGCTATTTCCTGGCAATCCAGCCCAGAGATGGCTATTTCACGGCTATCAGCCCGGAGATGGCTATTTCCTCGGCAATCCATCTGGAAGGCTGAATCCCTGGCAATCCATCTGGAGGGCTGGGTCCTGGCAATCCATCTGGAGGGCTGGGTCCCGCAGTAATCCCGGAGATGGCAGGATAATTCAACACGTTGCATAATAAATCTTTATTGGCAGCGTTTATAAAATGAATTGCAAGCAAATATACCAACAAGTAAGTAAGGAAAAAAGGAGCTCGTCGTGAGACGCGCTCCTTTTTATTTTATCTTTATATTCTATCTCATCTCCAAGTTGGAATACCTCCTATCCAAGATGTAATAGCCAATAGAACCGACTGGGACATCCAGACGAGGAAAACGAAACCGGGAAGACGTAACCGAGAAGACGAAACCAGGAAAACGAAACCGGGGGACGAAACCAGGAAAACGAAACCGGGGGACGAAACCGAGAAGACGAAACCAGGAAAACGAAACCGGGAAGACGAAGCCGAGGGACGAAACCGGGAAAACGTAACCGGGGACGAAATGTTACTTTTTACGTTTCTTGGAGGTTTTCTTTTTGGTGCTGGTCTTTTTGGTGGACTTGGCAGTGGATTTCTTGGCTGTCGTACCCTTCGCCGGGATGGTCAGGGTCTGGCCGGCTCGCAGATTGTCTGACGACATGCCGTTGGCCTGCTTGATGGCCGATACACTCACACCATATTTCTTCGAGATTGTCGACAAACTCTCGCCACTCTTGATCTTGTGTTTTACAGGGGTGGCTTTCTTGGCGGGAGCCGCAGCCTTTGTTGAGGCTGAAGCCGATTTAGAGGAGGCTGTCGATTTCGAGGCGCCCGATTTGGAGGCGGCCGATTTGGAGGCTGTCGATTTTGACGCTGATTTCGTGGTGTTCTGGGCTATGCCATGATTCTCGAAGCCGGGCATTGTGGTGGTGATACGCAACTGCTGCCCTACCCTCACGGCATTGCGGCGCAGATTGTTGCTGCTCTTTATCTCGGCGGGAGTGACACCGTATTTCTCGGCTATGCTCGCCAGACTCTCGCCGGGACCTACCTTATGCACAACAACCGAGGGCTTACCCTGCGCTGTGGCCAGAGCCACGTCTGCCTCCCCTTCATCCTCGGGCCATACCTCAACATCCTCTACGGCGAGGAGAGCGTCAGAGGGTACCTCACCAGGCTCTACCGTGCCACGCAGGCCATACTTATCCGGCTCATAGTTGCGGATATCATTCTCGCTCAAGAGATAGGCATGAATCTGCTGCGAGGGGAGAATAAGTGTGTAGGGGCTGTCAACGGTGCCGGGAATCACGTCGGCGCGGAACTGCGGATTGAGAATCCTGAGCTCCTCAACGGGGATGTCGAGAACCTTAGATATCTGGTTGAAATGTATTCTCTCACCCACCTGGATTGTGTCAATAACCAGCGGTTTGACCGGCAACACCGGTGAGATATTGTGCTTAGGATAATACTTCATCACATAGTTTGCGGCGATGAACATAGGCACGTATCCGCGTGTCTCAGCAGGCAGGTAGCTGTAGATCGACCAGAAATCATGGTCCTTCACCTCACCGCCGGCACGGCGGATAGCCTTGTTGACAGTGCCCGGGCCACAGTTGTAGGCAGCTATGGCCAGCGACCAGTCGCCATACATCGCATAGAGGTCTTTCAGATATGCCGCGGCTCTCTCCGAGGCCACATAGGGGTCGCGACGCTCATCCACGAGCGAGTTCACCTCGAGACCGAGACCCTTGGCTGTGCCGAGCATGAACTGCCAGAGACCGGCCGCGCCATGGCGTGACACCGCATTCGGGTCGAGACCCGACTCAATCATAGGGAGATACTTCAGTTCGAGCGGCAGCCCCTGCTCCTCGAGAGCCTGTTCAAAAATCGGTGTATAATAGAGGCTCAGCCCCAATATGGCCGCAATCTGGGCGCGTCCGCGCTTGGTGTAGCGGTCGATATAGCTGCGCACAACCTGATTGTAAGGCATCTCTATGACAGTGGGGAGCTCGCTGAGACGGCGCACCATCTCCTCATCGCTCACCTCTACGTCAGGCTGAGTGGCGTAACGGTCATCGGTAGCAGTATAATTCTTTATGAACCAACTCTCAAGCAATTTCTGAGTATCCACCTCGAAACTCTCGGGATATACTATCGCCTGGTCGGTTATACTTGTCTTGAGGTCAAGAACATTTGCTTTCTTTTCTGTCTTTGCGAAACCGGCCAGCGAGGCGGCGGCGAGCAACGCGAGGAAAAAGTGTCTTTTCATGTCAGGAAAACTTCGTTAGAAATTGAAGGCCCAGTTAAGGCCGAGACTCACCTGCCGGTCGCCGGGACTGATCATCATGGCCGGACTCCAGTCAATCGACAGGTCGGGAGAGATATCGAAATGAGCCAGCGACGCATCGACGTAGGCATCGACCATACACACCAGATACATACCCACCAACCCTATGATACAGAGGTCGCGGTTGCGCCGATAGAAGTCGCGGCGCGATTTCATGGTGTTGGTGAGCCACGTCTTGTCGAGGCTCTCCTCCGTTGTGGTGGAGGGGAAGAAATTCATATACGAATTTGTCGTGGGGTCGCTGTCGAGAAGGTCGCGGTAGGCCTGGGTGTAATCCTGGAGCTGGCTGTTATTCCAGCTTGTGCCGTAGCCTATTGCCATGAAAGCCCCCACAACGATGGGGAGTTTCCAGTAGCGGCGGTTATACACCTGCCCCAGACCGGGGAAGAGCGCGGAGAGCCACACGGCCCGTGTAGGGTCAGGATTGAACTCCTTCTTGCCGTCGAGTCCGTAGGGGGAATTCTCATCCACCACCACGGTAGGGATTGTGTCGGCCGCCTCATCGTAAGAGCCGGGCTCGCGCAAAAGTAGCTCGGCATCAAGATACACAGCGGAGTCACCCCTTTCGGCGGGAACCTGCCGGGCAGCTGACGCAGTGGACGCAAAAAAGATGACACATAAGAGTGCCGTCACCATATTTCTCATGCGTGCGGTCATTGCTTCATTCTCTCAAAGAGCTCCACCAGTTTCTGCAACTCCTCGTCAGAGGCGAATTTGAACGTAATCGACCCCTTACCGTCGGCGTTTCTTGCAAACTTCACGGGTGTAGGGGATATGGAGGTGAGGTTATTGGCGAACTCGCCATACCCTCCCAAGTCGGCACCGCCACGTTTGGGAGCGGCCTTAGGCACGGGAGTGCCGTCGCCAATCTGGCGCACCAGTTCCTCGACACGGCGCACCGAGAGGTCCTCCTTGAGAATAAGATTGTAGAGTTTGAGCTGCTCCTTGGGGTCGGTCACCGAAAGGAGGGCGCGTGCGTGCCCCATGTCGAGCTTATGGTCGCGCAGACCCAACTGAATCTCGGCAGGGAGTTTCAGCAGACGCAGATGGTTGGCGATTGTGGCACGTTTCTTCCCCAGGCGTTCCGACAGACGGTCCTGTGTGAGGTTATACGTGTCGAGAAGTTTACGGAAACCTAAAGCCACCTCGATGGCGTTGAGGTCTTCACGCTGTATATTCTCGATAAGCGCCATCTCTGTCACCTCCGAATCAGAGGCGGTGCGCACATAAGCGGGCACAGAGGAGAGACCTGCCAGACGTGCGGCGCGCCAGCGGCGCTCACCGGCAATAATCTGGTAGGTGCCGTCGCCGGCATCGCGGAGCGAGAGAGGCTGGATTATGCCTAACTCACGTATGGAGGCCGCAAGTTCATCGAGGGTCTCCTCGTCAAACGTGCGGCGCGGCTGGTCGGGATTGGGCGAGATCAGATCAATCTCAATCTCATTTATGGCCGACGAACCGCCGGTCTGTATGTCAGTCATTGAGATGAGCGAGTCAAGGCCACGTCCCAATGCGTTTCTCTTCAGCATATTCTTTTCGTTTTTCCTTGTTGAAGGTTAGCTCGGAATCCTTTTTCGGTCAGGATCTTTTCTTGCGGTTGCGCGAGATAAGCTCGCGGCTGAGCTGCCCGTAAGCTATCGAACCGCGGCTCTCGGGATCGTAGAGAATCACCGGCAGACCGTGGCTGGGCGATTCCGAAAGCTTGATGTTGCGGGGGATAACGGTTGAGAACACCATGTCGCCGAAATGACCTTTCAGCTCCTCATAGATCTGGTTGGCGAGACGTAGACGGGCGTCATACATCGTGAGGAGGAAGCCCTCGATCTCAAGTGAGGGACGCAAGCGGCTCTTTATGATGCGGATGGTATTGAGCAGCTGGGAGATACCTTCCAGCGCGAAATACTCAGCCTGTACGGGTATGATGACCGAATCGGCGGCAGTCAGGGCGTTGACGGTGATTACACCTAACGACGGACTGCAGTCGATGAGTATGAAATCGTAATTCTCCTTGAGGGGTTCGAGCACCTTCGACAAAGCTTTCTCGCGCTCGCGACGGTTCATGAGCTCAACCTCCGCTCCCACCAGATCGATACGTGAGCAAATCAGACTCAGACCATCTATGCAGGTGGGAACTACGGCAGAAGCTCCGTCACGGCCATCGACCATGCACTCATAGATTGAGGCGGGCGCCTCTTCGGGATCAACTCCCAATCCCGAGGTGGCGTTGGCCTGAGGATCGGCGTCGACAAGAAGCACCTTCTTGCCGTCGGCGGCCAGACACGCTCCTAAGTTGAAGGCTGTCGTGGTCTTTCCCACGCCCCCTTTCTGGTTGGCTATTGCTATGATTTTACCCATTATTCTATATTGATAATGTTTCGGATTGCAAAGTAATAATTTTTCTTTGACAATTCACAATTTTTCGTATTAAAGTGTCTTAACAGCCCTTATTTTCGGGGCTTTTTCACATTTCAGGACCCATTTCACGCTCCGGCCTCCTCCTTGAGGCGCAACGCCCGGCGGAATGCCCATATGAGCAAAACGCTGGCCACAAGCAACGCGCCCGAGAAACTGTAATATACTCCCACAGTACCCATGTCGAGTGTCTTGGCCATGAAAAGCAGCAGTGGCACACCCACAACGAGATAGCTCACTATTGAGATCCACAGCAACGGTTTCACCACCGACGTGCCGCGGAGGGCGTTGACGTAGGTGAGCTGGGTGCCGTCGCAATATTGATAGAGAATCAGCGGGGGGATGAGGGTCATGGCCACAGCCCTCACATCAAGGTCAGGCGTGAAGTAGAGCACCATGTCGTCGGTGAGGAGGAAGAATATCAGCGACGCCACCGTAGCCAACAGAAGCACAAGATGGAGCCCGGCCTTGGTGATGCGCCTTATTCCGGCTATGTCGCCAACTCCGGTGAAGTTGGCCACCCTGATTGATGTGGCCCATCCGAAACTCATGTAGGTCATGAAACCGAGCTGGGCTATGGTGTTGATAATCTGATAGGCAGCCAACTGTATCTTGCCGAACCATCCGCTCACCACGGCGCCGAAAGCCCACAGGCCGCACTCAACACCGCTCTGTATCATGAGGGGGAAGGAGGTGTTCCACACCTGGCGGCGACGCTCCCCTCCGGCACTCTCCTTGCAGAGCGACGTCCAATAGGGACGGTAGCGCCTGCGCCGCGACATCACACACACAATCAGCAACGCGGCGAACGTGCGGGCCACGAGTGTGCTTATGCCGGCACCTGTCAAGCCCAGTTCCGGACATCCCCAGTGGCCGAAAATCAACATATAGTTACCCACGATATTCAGCACGTCAGCCGCCAGGATTATCCACATCGGGGTGGCGGTGTCGGTGGTTCCGTTGGCGGTCTGCTGGAAACAGTTGAACACCGTCACCGGAATCAATGTGGCTAGGATTATGAGGTAATACTCCTTGGCAATTGGGAGAAGGTCGGGATCCTGGCCGAAATAGTCGAGCAGGAAATAGATTCCACCCATTATCACGGTGAAACAGAGAGCCATTATCACATTGATCTGGAGCGAGGCCCGCAGCATCCGACCACCCTCGGCATGCTCGCGCCGTCCGTAAAGGGCACCGATAAGCGGGGTCACGCCTCCGGCGAAACCCATAAGCATCACAATAGCCACAACGAAGAGGCTGTTGACGAAAGCGGCCGCCGCCAATTCATCAACGCCATATGCCCCCACCATCATGGTGTCGGCGAAATTCACTACTATCACCCCTATCTGGGTCACGAGAACCGGGAGCCCAAGCTTGAGCAGGCTCAGGTAAGACTGAAGGTAAGTCTCCGGCGTAAGTTTGCGTATTATGCCTTTCATCTGGTTAATTTTCCGGCTGCAAAGTTAGCCAATTCCCACGACGTGTCAAAGCGACCGACAGCTCCGGCAGAGGAAATCTTACCACTTACGGAGAAAAAAATGTCCCCTTTTTCCGAAACATTAAGTTTTGCATCTAATCATTAACTTCTGTTAAACAAAAAGCGTGTAATTTTGTAATGATTTATGGAGACAGTGCTTATTTCCACCGCTGTCTCGTCAATCTCAATTCTCAGTTTATGAAAAAGCTCATATTGCTCTTTGCACTCACTCTCCCCTCCGCCGGTGCTTTCGCCTCGGTGAGTCTTGACTCCTGCCGAAACATGGCGGTGAGGAACAACAAGACTATCCGCATGGCGGAGGAAAACCTCAAGAGCGCCGAATATTATAAGAAGGCCGCTCAGTCTGCCTATCTGCCGGGAATCGACTTCACCGGCACGTATATGTACAACCAGCACAAAATCAATCTTTTGGGAGAGGATGCCAAACTCCCGACAATGAGTTTCGACCCCGCCACACAAAGCTATCAGTATAATATACTGAAAGATCCCACGGGCGCCCCTATCAAGGATCCTGCCTCGGGGAGCTACATACCAACAGAGGTGGCGGTGATTCCGAAAGAGGCTATGAGTTATGACATCCACAATGTCTTTGCCGGAGCGATAACCCTCACCCAGCCTATCTTCATGGGTGGCCAGATCAAGGCTCTCAACGAGATAGCCGGATATGGCGAGCAACTGGCCAAGGCGAGCCGTAACAGCCTGTCGCAGGATGTCGTGTTTGCCGTTGATGAGGCTTACTGGCTCGTGGTGTCGCTTAAAGAGAAGAAGCAGCTGGCCGAGAGCTTCGTGAATCTCGTAGACACGCTCCGCTATAACGTGCAGGCCATGGTGGATGAGGGGGTGGCCACCCGCAGCGACCTCCTCACTGTGGAGGTGAAGCTCAATGAGGCCAAGATTGCCATGACCAAGGTTGACAACGGCCTCACACTCTCGCGCATGGCACTTGCACAGCTCTGCGGACTCCCCGTAAACACCAGCATGCAGCTGCAGGATGAGGAGCTCCGCAATGCCGACTCCGTACAGGCTGAGGGTGATGTGAATCTCGACGACGTCTACGGGCGACGTCAGGACCTGGAGATGATACGCCAAGGTATAAATATGCTGAAGGGACGCGAGAAACTCGCCATGGGTGACATGCTTCCCAAAATTGCCCTCGTGGGTGCCTATTCCTTCTCCAACCCGAATGTAATCGACGGTTTCGAGAAACGCTTCGGCGGAGGCTTCTCGGTGGGTGCCATGGTGACGATACCTATCTGGCACTGGGGTGGCAACTACAACCGTTACCGCGCCGCCAAGGCCCAGACCAACGCCTCACGTCTCCTCCTCGAGGACACCGAGGAGAAGGTGTCGCTCCAGGTGAGCCAGGCGCAGTTCAGCTTCGACGAGGCCAAGAAGACCTATACAATGACCGTCTCCAATCTTACCAAAGCCGATGAGAACCTGCGTCAGGCGCAGATCGGCTTCAAGGAGGGTGTGCTTACCACAACCGACGTGATCGGAGCCCAGACCGCATGGCTTCAGGCCAATTCTGAGAAAATCGATGCTGAAATCGGCATACGCCTCTGCCAGACCTATCTCTCGAAAGTGTTAGGAAAACTCGTCTATTAAAATCAGGAATCAGGAATATCAAAATTTAAATATTATGGCTAACGAATATAAACCCACCCAGACCGCTGCCGCCGACGAAACCGCTGTGTCGGCTAAAGACCGCGCTCTTATCCTCACTATTGTAATCGTGCTGATTATCCTCGCTGCTATGGCGATTCTCGGTTTTCTGCTTATAAAGCAGGGGCCGGACACCGTGCAGGGTCAGGCTGACGCCACAGAGATCCGTATCTCGGGTAAACTCCCGGGGCGTGTGGCGAAGCTATATGTGGAGGAGGGTGACCGTGTGAAGACGGGGGACACTCTCGTACAGATACATTCAACCCTTATCGACGCCCGCCTCGACCAGGTTCAGGCCATGGAGGAGGCGGCAAGCGCTGCCAACGCCCGTGTCGATGCCGGAACGCGCTCGCAGATCATCACCAGCGCCTATGAGGTGTGGCAACAGGCCAAAGCCGCATCAGGGATTGCAAAGAAGACCTATGAGCGTATGCAGAACCTCTTCGAGAAAGGTGTGGTGAGCGAGCAGAAGCGCGACGAGGCAAAGGCGGCTTATGACGCCACAACTGCCGGCGAGGCTGCCGCAAAGAGCCAGTATGAACTCGCAAAGGCGGGTGCCCAGAAGGAGGATAAGGCCGCCTCGGCTGCCATGGTGAATGTGGCCAAGGGTGGCGTAAAGGAGGTCAACGCACTTCTCGAGGACCAGTATCTTGTGGCTCCTTGCGACGGCGAGATCACCGAGGTATATCCCCACGTGTCGGAGCTGGTAGCCACCGGCGCACCGATCATGTCGCTCCAGAAGGATGACCACTGGGTGGTGTTTAACGTGCGTGAGACTCTTCTCAAGGATATAAAGTTAGGGTCGGTGCTGAAAGTGAAGATTCCGGCACTCGATATCGAGACAGATGCGAAGGTGTTCTATATCAAGGACCTCGGCACATATGCCAACTGGCAGGCCACGAAATCGACAGGCGATTTCGACGCCCGTACCTTCCAGATCAAAGTCCGTCCCGAAAAGAGAATTGAGAACCTGCGTCCCGGAATGTCGGTAATACTCGTGCAGTGATGAAAACCACAGGTTTCAGGGCTATATTTGTCAGGAGTGTGCTGCAGATGGTGAGACGCCCCATTTACTGGGCTGCCTTCTTCATCCTGCCTCTCTTCACATTCCTGTTTCTGGCCAACCTGATGGAGAACGGTCTCCCCGACAAGGTGCCCGCCGCTATGGTGGACCGCGACGGCTCCTCGCTGTCGCGGTCGGTGACCCAGAATCTCGGAGGGATGCAGATGGTTGACCTTGTGGCCGAATGCAACAGCTTCACCGAAGCCCGGCATAAGATGCAGGAGGGTGAGATTTTCGGCTATTTCCTTATTCCGGAGAATTATCAGAGCGACCTTTTGGCCGGACGCAAACCGGTGATCACGTTCTATACCAACATGACCTATTTCGTGCCGGCGTCGCTCCTTTTCAAGACGTTCAAGACAACGGCTCTATACACCAAGGCCGGACTGGCCATGTCGGTAGTGGAATCGGTGGGCGGCAACGCCGTTGAGGCAGCCCCTATGCTGCTACCGATAAATATCGACTCACGGGCCATTCATAATCCGGGACTGAACTATGCCGTATATCTCGGCAACTCCTTCATTCCCTGCACGCTGCAGCTGATGATTCTACTCATCACCTGTTTCAGCCTCGGCCAGGAGATCAAGTATGGCACCTCGGTGCACCTGTTAGGGATGGCGCGAGGCTCTATCGTAAGAGCTCTTGCCGCCAAACTACTTCCGCAGACCATCATATGGATTGTGATAGCACTCTTCATGGAGTCGTGGCTCTTCAAGATAAACGGATACCCGATGCATGGCTCATGGCTGTGGATCACGCTTTCCGAAATCATGTTCGTGCTCGCCTGCCAGGGTATGGCGGTGTTCCTTTTCGGTGTGCTTCCCAACCTGCGCCTCTCACTCTCGATATGCGCGCTAACCGGAATACTCTCCTTCTCGATAGCCGCCTTCTCCTTCCCTGTTGAGAGTATGTATCCCTCTATCGGCATTTTCAGCTGGATTCTGCCGATACGCTACAACTTCCTCATCTATATCGACCAGGCTCTCGACGGCGTCCACATTTATTATTCACGAATCTGGTTTGTGGCCTACATAGTGTTCATGCTCCTCCCCCTCACGATGTTATGGAACATCAAGCGGAACATGGCGCGTCCGGTCTACGCTCCCTGATTCTTATTACCCTACAGCTATGATCAAGCAACTCTTCGATGTATATTGCCGCGAGTTCAAGCTTGTGCTTCATGACCCCGGCATCATTCTCTTTTTCATATTCCTGCCGCTTGTGTATCCGATCATCTACTCGCTGATCTATAATCCGGAGCAGGTGAGGGATGTGAAGATGGTGGTTGTGGATAACGACCGGAGCAGCATAAGCCGCGAGCTGGTGCGTAATCTCGACGCCACACAGGAGGCCCGGGTGATAGGCTATGCGGCCGACCTCAACGAGGCGCGCCATGCCATGGCCGACAAGAAATGTTTCTCTATCCTTGAGATTCCTGACGGATTCGGCCGCAAGATCGGACGTGGCGAGCAGGCCAACGCGGCCCTCTACTGCGAGGCGAGTCTTCTGCTGCGATACCGTGGTTTCCTGATGGCTGCCACAAATGTGTCGCAGGCGATGGGAGCGGAGATTCTCACGGAGAAAATCGACCGTATACTCCCCCTTGCCGAGACGATAACCGACGGCGACCTCATGCCTATCGAATATCGTCCCATGGGTAACATTCAGAGTGGTTTCGACTCGTTTATCATGCCCGGCGTGCTGATTCTTATCCTGCAGCAGTGCATCATCCTCGCGGCCGGTATGGCCGGTGGCGCCAAACGTGAGAATCCGCGTCTTACAGGCTATCAGGGTGTAAACGAGATGCCGAGTGTGGCCATGACAATGTTGGGACAGATGCTCTGCTACGGCACCATCCTTATCCTCCCCGTGATTTACCTTGTGCATTATGTGCCGCTGATGTTCTCATTCCCTATGGAGGGGAACCTGTGGGAGATACTTATCTTCCTGCTCCCCATGTGCATAGCCTCATGTGGAATCGGCTTCATGTTCCAGGGAATCGTGTGGGAACGTGAGTCGGTGTTCGTGCTCTGGGTCGTGACCTCGATCACATTCCTCTTCCTCTCCGGTCTTACCTGGCCACGCTATGCCATGAGCGCGGGGTGGAAATTCATAAGCGACTGCGTGCCCGCCACGTGGGGGCTCGAGGGCTTCATAAAGATGAACACCAACGGCGCCACACTCTCTCAGGTGAGGAGCTGCTACATTCCGCTGTGGATTCTCTCGGCAATATATATGGTGGGGGCCTATTGTGTGCAGCGCTGGATTGTGCGCCCCACCCTCTTCCATCAGGATCCGGCTCTCCCCACGGTGAAATAATCTCAGATGAGGTTGCGCAGGATGGTCCAGCCCACAATCACACACCCCACGCTTATTATGAAGGTGCGTGAATACACCTTGCGGTAGAGATCGGGGCGGATTGTGCGGCGCGTCTCAAGCCAGAGAAGGAACGCTATGAAGGGGATGGCCACAACACCTAAAGGGTTGGCCTCCCAGGCATCCCCCCAACGGCCATGCAACATGGCGTGGAGCATACGCTGGGTGCCGCATCCGGCACATTCAAACCCCGTGAGTTCATGGAATATGCACCTCGGCATGAAGCGCCACTCCATGGGGTCGAATTTGAAATAGAACAACATCATCACGGCCAGGATAACGATAGCTGTTATCCCGGCCGTCTTTTTTCCGAACAATTTTCGCAAGCTGCCCATTCAGGTCTACGTTCTTACCTTATCATCAAGGGGTTATCATCATGATGGGGATATAGAGTGTGGCGGATAGCACACCCAACACGAAGGATACTATGATCCAGATCTCGGCATTCCTCGAGGCGCGGCGCGCCCCCTCGATATCACCCTGCATATAACGTGACGACACACTCGATGAGTAGATTATGGCCACTATACCGGGGATGAAGCAGCAGAAGATGGTAGCTAACACCGACCATATCAACTGAGTCGGGGGCATAGGCTCCTGCATAGGTGCCGCAGGTGACACAGGCGCCGCAGGTGACACAGGAATCGGTGGGGGTGTCTGCGACATATTGCTGACCGGGGGTACGGGGGGTGGTACTGACGCGGCCTGCGCAGGGTCGAAGTTCATATGCAAGGTCTCGGCCCATTCCTCGTCGGGAGTCTTGGGAGACTGCACGGATTCACTCTTCTCAAGCGACGGACCCCTCTTCTCAAGCGATGGCTGAGGGCGGGTGCTGTTGAGGATAGCCATCACCTCGCGCACACCCTCGTCCGGGGTGTTGACCACTATCACGCGGTCGCCGAATGACTTCGCCACATCTTCCGGGATGGGGAGAGCGAAATTATCCACAAGTATATATTCGATACCCTTCTGTTCAAGTTCAGCGGCCAGTGCATGACCCGGACCCTGGAAATATTCAGCATCGACAAGTTCAAGCGCCACACCCGCCTGCTCAAGATACGCCTTGAGGCCGTCATCAAAATTATCAGACACAACCGTATGCACGTTGATACGGTTACCCTCGTTGAAGAGGGATATTATTCGTCGGGTGGTCTCGCCCGGTCCGGATGCAAAGAGAGCTATCTTTATCATAGGGAATATCGTGATTTGGTGCAAGTATTTATTCTGATTCTATTCTCACAGGATTCTATCCCAGGTTCTGCATCTCCACGAGCCTCTTGTAATGGCCGTTGAGAGCGATGAGTTCATCATGGGTGCCACGCTCCACAATGCGCCCCTCGTGCATTACGCAGATAAGGTCGGCATTGGCAATTGTGGAGAGACGGTGAGCCACGACAAGAGTGGTGCGGTTCTTCATCAGCCTCTCCAGAGCCTCCTGCACGAGACGCTCGCTCTCAGTGTCGAGGGCGGAGGTGGCCTCGTCGAGTATCAGCACGGGGGGATTCTTGAGCACCGCGCGGGCAATGCTTATGCGCTGGCGCTGTCCACCCGAGAGGCGGCAGCCACGGTCGCCCACCATGGTGTCAAACCCCCCGGGGGTCTCCATGATGAAGTCATAGGCATTGGCTATACGGGCCGCCTCCTTCACCTGTTCGAGAGTGGCGTCAGGAGTGCCGAAAGCTATATTGTTGAAGAAGGTATCATTGAAGAGTATCGCCTCCTGGTTGACGTTACCCATCAGCGAACGGAGCTCACTCACCTTGTAGTCGCGCACATTGTGGCCATTCACCATCACCTCACCACGGTCGACATCCCAGAAGCGGGGAACAAGGTCGACGAGCGTTGACTTGCCTGAGCCCGACTGCCCCACAAGGGCCACCGTCATACCCGGTTTCACATCGAGGGTTACATTGTCGATAACCTTGCGTGAACCGTCATAGCTGAAGTCAACGTCGCGGAGCGATATACCCACATGAGGAGTATCCTTGGCCGGGAGCCTGACCGGATCGGGAGCATCCTTGATGGGATTGTCGGCCGAGAGAATCTTGTCGATACGATGGAGCGAGGCCATACCTTTCTGGATGGTATAGCCTATCTTCGACAACTCCTTGGCCGGGTTGATGATGCTGTAGAAGATCACCATATAATAGATGAAGCTCGGGGCATCAATCGTAGATGAGCCATCGAGGATAAGTGTGCCGCCAAACCATAGGACTATGGCAATGGCTATGGTGCCGAGGAACTCACTCATGGGGTGGGCCAGGGCGTAACGGCGCTGTATGGAGTTGCTCACCTTAAGGAACTCCTCGGTCTCGTTGCCGAAGAGGCGCGACATCTGGCGTTCGGCATTGAACGCCTTGATTACCCTCAGACCGCCGATCGATTCCTCGGTTGTGGAGAGTATCTCACCCAAAAGTTCCTGGGCCTTCATTGATGAAGCCTTGAGTTTCTTACCCACGCTACCCATGATCCATCCCGCCACGGGGAGGAGAATAAACACGAATATAGTGAGTTTCCAGCTCACCACAAGCATCATGGCGAGGCAGCCTATAATCATGATGGGCTGCTTGATAAGCGCCGCGATACTTGCCGCCACCGAGACCTCAATCTCAGAGACGTCGCCGCTGACGCGACTCATTATGTCACCCTTCCGCTCATGGGTGTAGAACCCTATAGGGAGGGATAGAATCTTGTTGTACATCTGCACGCGGATATCGCGCACCACTCCGTTGCGGAGGGGTATGATGAAGAAATCGCTGAGATAGGCGGTGATAACCTTGAGGAAAGTGCCTATTATAAGGAGCAGGGCCATGAGGGCAAGTGTCGAGGAGGCACCGTAGTCGGCTATCAGTTCCGACACATACCAGTAGAAATTGTTGAGCACCACATCCTTGATGTCGCCGTCGCTCAGCTCCATATAGGTATAGCGGGTTGTGTCAATGCCGAAAAGTATGCGCAGAATCGGCATTATGAAGGCAAATGAGAAGAGTGTGAAGAAGGTGGTGAGGAAATTGAATACCACACTCCATACCACTTTCCACTTGTAGGGGCGTGCGAAACGCCTTATGAACATTAACAGATCTTTCATCCTGATGGGTAAGTTTGAGGCGCCTTTTCAACCGGCACCCGGGCCTGAGAATATCTCCGACTCAGGATGCAAAATTAGCTAAAATCCCCCGTTTCAGCAAATATCGGCCACATTTCAGCAAATTACATCCCCCCGGAGGTGGGTTTTGCCAATTTAGGGGATGGTGTTTATTATTTTTTTGTTAATTTTGCGCCAAACTCCTCATCAATCACCATCGACAACCATGCTTTTCAATCCGACCATCTATTACACCGTACTCGCCTCTATGGCTGTATTGGCCGTCATAGTCTTTTTCACCCTCCAGCGCATGGAGGCCGCCTATGGCATGACCTATTCCTCACGGTGGGGCCCCGCCCTCAACAACCGTGCGGGATGGATCATCATGGAGGCACCCGCCTTCATACTGCTGGCACTCATATGGATTCTTTCACCACGGGCCACGCAGGTGGCGCCCTGCGTCATGGGCGCCCTGTTCGAGCTGCACTATTTTCAACGCAGTTTCATCTTCCCTCTCCTTATGCGTGGGAAGAGCCGTATGCCGTTGGCCATAGTGCTGATGGGGATGGTGTTCAACTCCATCAACGCCTATATGATAGGTGGATGGCTTTTCCACCTTGCGCCCCCCACACTCTACACCGCGGAGTGGCTCAGTTCACCCCTCTTCATTCTCGGAACGGCGGTTTTCTTTGCCGGCATGGCCATAAACCTTCATTCCGACCATGTGATCCGAAATCTGCGCAAACCCGGCGATACCCGTCATTATATACCGCGCAAGGGGTTATACCGCTATGTCACAGCCGCCAACTACTTCGGGGAGCTTACCGAATGGACCGGCTTCGCCATACTGACCTGGTCGGTGCCGGGCGCGATTTTCGTGCTCTGGACCTTCGCCAATCTCGCCCCACGCGCCAAGTCGCTCAATAAACGCTACCGCGACCAGTTCGGCGAGGAGTTCACCTCGCTCAACCGGCGTTATATCATACCATTCATCTACTGATATCCCAGCTGACAATGAAACTCTTCACACCAGCATCAATCGGACCCGTCACCCTGCGCAACCGCACCATTCGTTCGGCTGCTTTCGAGGGTATGGGCAAAGATAACAATCCCACACCCATGCTGCGCGACTATCACTGGAGCGTAGCCGAGGGGGGTGTGGGGATGACCACCCTGGCTTATGCCGGGATATGCCGTTCGGCCCTCTCGTTCAAGACGCAGCTTTGGCTGCGCCCTGAGATTGTGGACTCCCTGCGTGAGATAACCGACGGTATACATGCCCGCGGGGCCAAGGCCTCGATACAGATCGGGCATTGCGGCAACATGACCCACCGCTCCACTGCCGGAGGCACCCCGGTGGGCGCCGTGACCGGATTCAATCTCTATTCCCCTACGTTCCACCGTGGTCTGCGCAAGGATGAACTGAAGGTGATGGCTCGTAATTTCGGCGACGCCGTGCGCACGGCACGCGACGCCGGGTTTGACTGCGTGGAGGTACACGCCGGACACGGCTATCTCATATCGCAGTTCCTGTCACCCTACACCAACCGCCGCCATGATGAGTATGGCGGCTCACTCGACAACCGTATGCGTTTCATGCGCGAGTGTATGGAGGAGGTGATGAAGGCAGCCGGAAGCGACATGGGGGTGCTTGTGAAGACGAATATGCGCGACGGTTTCAAAGGTGGACTCGATATCGAGGACTGCCTGACTGTGGCAAAGGCCCTGGAGCAGACCGGAGCCCATGCGCTGGTACTCTCGGGGGGATTCGTGAGCAAAGCCCCGATGTATGTGATGCGTGGCGAGATGCCGGTGTATGCCATGACCCATTATATGGAGCAATGGTGGCTTAAATATGGTGTGAGGCTCTGCGGCAAGATGATGATTCCCACCGTACCCTTCAGGGAGCTCTATTTCCTCGAGGATGCCCGTGAGTTCCGCAACGCTCTTAAGATGCCACTGGTGTATGTGGGTGGTGTGGTGAGCCGCGACAATGCCGACACCGTGCTCGACAAGGAGGGTTTTGACTTTATCCAGATGGGACGCGCACTGCTCAATGAACCCGACTTCGTGAACCGTATGCGCACGGAGGGTCACCGCTGCGGTTGCGACCATGTGAACTATTGCATAGCGCGGATGTATTCGCGCGAGATGGCATGCCATAAGCATCTTGACAATCTTCCGGAGCCTATCCTGAGGGAGATAGAGAATATAAGGAGACGTGACAAGGAGCGCGAGTAAGAGAGATGGGTAAGAGGAAAAATGAACTGAAGGGGCATTGCGCCATAGTGACCGGTGCCTCAGGAGGGATAGGGTTCGAGTTCTGCCGCGACCTCGCCTCGCGGGGATGCGACCTGCTCATGACCGACATCAACCCGAGGGCTCTTGAGACAGCCGCCCGGGCCATAAGCAAATCATTTCCGGATGTCACCATATATCTGCTCACGGCCGACCTCACTTCAGATGACAGTGTGAGCCGCCTTGAGCAATGCTGCCGTGAGACGGGAGCCGAACCCGACATACTTATCAATAATGCCGGGATATTCTCGTTCTGCACTGTCAGCCAGACTCCGACTGCAAAACTGAAATGTTTTATCGACCTGCATATGAGGGCTGTGACGATGCTCTCACACTGGTTTGTGAAGCGGCGGGAACCTTTCGGATCGGGATACCTGCTGAACATGTCGTCGATGTCTTGCTGGATGCCCATGCCAGGGCTGGCGATGTATGCCTCGACAAAGGCTTACATCCGTGTGTTCACCCGGGCTCTGCATTATGAGATGCGCGATTCGGGAGTGAGTGTCACCGTGGTCTGCCCGGGTGGGATAGCCACCGACCTCTTCGGTCTGCCCGAGCATCTGAAACGGCTGGCCGTGCGCCTCGGGGTGCTCGACACGCCTGAAAGATTCGCCCACAAGGCTGTGGGGCAGATGCTTAAGAGGAGGAAACAGTATATCAACGGCTGGCTCAACCGTTGCTCAATATTTTTTGTTGGCATAACCCCTACCCCTGTGCGGATGATGGTGAAGCATAAGCTGCTCGACCCGCTCATGGCCAAGAGTGAGAGGGATGTGCGGCAGGTAAAAGTTCAAACCGACAATATATGATTCTTATAACCGGCGCCACAGGCGCGATAGGGAAAGAGATTGCCCGGCAGTTGGCCGCAAAGCGACATCCCCTCATACTGGCCTGCCGCTCCATAGCGAAGGGGAGAGGGATTACTGACGAAATCAACCGTGAGTTTAATGTGAAGGCACGCCTTCTGGAACTTGACCTCGCCGATTCCAATTCGGTGAGAGAGGCCGCTGACTCACTCGACGGGGTGGAGCTGGAGGCCATCATCAACAATGCCGGAGTTATGAACGGCTCTTACCGCCTCGATGCAGACGGCCATGAGGATACACTAAATGTGAATTACCACAACACCCGCCTTCTGAACGAGCTTCTGCTTGGCAATATGAAGGATAAGGAGGGATGCCTGGTGTTCACCACGTCGGCCACGCGCAACTGGTTTCGCAACCAGCCCCTCACCGAGGAGCTCGAAGAGAGTGAGTTTAACCGAATGCGGAGCTACGCGCTGTCGAAAAAACTTATAACCCGATATGCCCGCGACCTTTCGGCGAGCCTCCTCCCACGGGGGATACGCGTGAACTGTGCCGACCCCGGGATTGTGGACACCCCCATGCTGAGGATGGGGAGATGGTTCGACCCCCTCACCGACCTCTTCTTCCGCCCATTCTGCAACTCTCCGCGAAAGGGGGCGCAGGCAGCCGTGAGTGCCCTCCTCTCATCTGAAACAGGGAAAATTTTCACCCCTACCTCCTCGAAGCCGATATCCGGCAGATTTTAAGGGGATTTGTTCCTGATTTTTCACCCATGATTTGGCGCAATTCACCATTATTAAGAGTATACTCCGAAAAAATATCACATCATTAACATTTATAAAGATTTTTTTTGGAGAAAACATTTTGTTACATTCGTAACAATTCATTAATTTTGCATTGAGAATTTGTGCGGCTTCTCCCCAAACGCAATAGCCGCCTTATTCTCCTCATCCTGTCAATGCTTGTGAAAGCAATGGATAAGGTGAGACGATTATGTTCAAATGATTTGATTTATAAAAGTAATGAGTGTGAAGGGGAGGAGGAGTCGTGGTGACTGTTCCTCTCCGCTTTTTTTATACCTACCCATCTTTATCACCTTTCGCTTTTACAACTCTACCTTTTTTTGTAATTTTGCATCTGATGATGAGACAGATTCCTGACATCCGCACCTTCATACAGCCGATAAACATCAGTTCGTTTATTGTGTTTTTATTCGCAGCCGTGCTATATTGCATCACGGCCGATTCATCCGTGTCTTACTGGGACTGCCCGGAGTATGTGATCGGAGCCTCCCTGCTTGAGGTGGGCCACTCACCCGGCAATCCCATATGGATGCTGGCCATGAGAGTGGCCACACTCCCTTTCAGTCCGGAGCATCATGCCTATGTGATCAACATCTGCAGCGCCCTCTTCATGGCGGCCGCCTCGGCACTGACAGCGCGCATCATATTCATGCTCCTCATTTTCACGGCATGGCTACGCAATCCGCACACTATAAAGGTGCCCCCTCTCATAGCCGTGGCGGCATCTGTGGCGGGTGGCTGCAGCTTCGCCGCTTGCGACTCGGCATGGTATTCCGCTGTAGAGGCGGAGGTGTATGCCTTCTCGGCTTTCCTTACGGCCCTCGTGATATGGATAATGCTGAAATGGGCTTTCTGTCACGACACTGCCAAGCGTTACCGCCTCCTGATATTGATTGCCTATATCACCGGACTCTCCTTAGGTGTGCATCAGCTCAACCTGCTGGTGATTCCGGTGTTAGGGCTCATATACGTGTTCCGCACACATCCGGTGGGAGGCCGCCGCTCCGGTGCCTGGATGGCTGTGCTCCTCTCATTTGTGGCAGTAGGGGTGATTTTAGCCGTCGTCATGCCCGGTCTCCCCGCACTTGCCGGAGCACTTGAACTGCTGACTGTCGACCGATGGGGTCTCCCCTACAATTCCGGCCCCATAGCTCTGATTCTGCTCCTTATAGCTATAGCTGCGGGTGCGGGATGGCTGCTGCAGCGCATGAGCGCACGCGGTGTGACACTCTGGTGGATGGGGATGCTCCTCATAGCCGGATATTTCTCATTCGCACTGGTGATGGTAAGGGCCTCGGCCGCTCCTCCACTAAATGTGGGAGCGCCTGACAATATATTCGCCTTGCAACGCTACATAGCCCGTGAACAGTATGGGTCGACTCCCTTGATTTACGGAGCGACACCCTTCAGCCGACCTATTTTCAAGGAGACCTATCCTGAGGGGAGCGACCGTCCCGTGTATACACGTTACGCACTGAAACAGGGCCATCCCTTGCGTGGAGCCGCTCTACGCGGCGGACGTCTGTATCACCGCAGCGGAATGCTGACTCACTCCGATTCACTCCATAACAGCCGCATAGCGGAGACCGGCCACGGATATATGCTGACCGACTATACCTTCTCACGCATCACCACCCCCGAGCTCGACATGTGGTTTCCGCGAATCACCTCCCAGTCGCCGCGTATGCTCGACAGCTACGAGTCGTGGACAGGTATGAACACCTCAAACATGACTGAGGTCGAGGTGTCGGAAGCTGTTGATTCTGCCGGGAATCATGTAGCCAGGATGGGTAGGGACGGGGAACGCCACCGCACTACCTCCTACCGCCCCACTTATCTGCAGAACCTGCAGATGCTCCTCTCCTATCAGGTATATTATATGTATGTGCGCTATCTCCTCTGGAATTTCATCGGGCGGCAGAACGACATACCCTCTACCGGTGAGATTGACCATGGAAATTTCATAACCGGAATACCCGCCGTGGATACTCTCATGGTGGGGCGTCAGGACCTTCTCCCGGCATATGCCTCGGCCGATAATCCGGGTCGCCACATATATTACGGTATACCCTTTCTTCTCGGCGTGGCCGGAATGATATTTCTCTGCTGCGGGGGAAGAGCCGGACGACGCACAATGGCAATCATAACAATGTTCTTCCTGATGACCGGATTGGCGATTGTGGTCTACCTAAACCAATCGCCGGGAGAACCACGCGAACGCGACTATGCCTTCTTAGGTTCGTACATGGCCTTCTGCATCTGGATAGGATTCGGTGTGGCAGGTGTGGCTAAGGGTGTGTGGCGGCTGACGCGGCGACCCCTTCCGGCCAAGATAACGGCCACGGCAGCCGCGCTCGCACCGATATTTATAATGACAGCCGCGAACCTCCCCGACCATGACCGGAGCGGAAGGATGGAGACGCGCGCTTTCGCCACTGCCATGATGAGGTGTATGCCCGACGGTATAATATTCACTTATGGCGACAATTTCTCCTTCCCTCTCTGGTATGCCTCAGAGATGGAACGTGAGGGGCAGAGCACCACAATCGTGGATATATCCTACCTCTCCACACCCGAATATGTCGTGAATCTCATGAAGCAGGGTGACCGTGGACTACGGCTCACGGCCTCAGCGGCCGACATAGCCTACGGGGCGTATGCCTTCACCAAAGTGGCCGACGATGCCGACCCTACCCCCATCCCCCTCAGGGAGGTGCTCAGAAATCTCTACGCCGGACGTGAGGGTGAACCGGTGCTGCGCCACAGCCGCGGGTTTATCGCGAGGCCGCTCCCCGGCGACACACTCACGATTGACCTGAAGGAGATGGCAGGCGCCTCAAAACGGATCTCTTTCCGCGACCTGATGCTTCTCGACATCCTGGCCACCAATCTTGACTCCCCCTCGCCGCGCCCACTTTATTTCATGAGCCATCTCCCGGCCGATTTCCACAGCATACTGAAGGGTAAGACCCGGGTAACGGCGTTTGCCGACATGTATGCCCCCTTCATGGATGATGCAGCCTACCGCAATATGCTTCAGAAGACTCCCGGGGTGATAACGGACGCCTTCAGGATGGTGAACCGGAAGCCCCACTACATCGACCCCGTATTGGCCGACCAATGGCGGCGCCAGCGAGGAGCATTGCTGAGAGTGGCCACCGCGCTTATGGAGAATCCGGAGCAGGGTCGGGAAGAGGCCGCGAAGGTCAAGGGTATTGTGGATATGGCTGTTGACTCCCTTTATAATCCTCAGGTAAGTCTCGGTTCATTCACCGTGGCCGACAGCACTTTCCACGAGGGGCGCGAGGCTTCCCGACTGTACAGGATACTTGCAGACTCGCTCAATGAGAAGGGTCTGGAGAGGAGAGCCGAAGGGATGCTGACCCGTATGCGGATACAAGGGCTGGAATGGGTGCCCTACTGGCGGTCGCTCCCGGCAGAACGCCGGCATGCACTCTCGCCCGACACGCGCCGCAAATTATCAGAGGTGACGAAGATGCGCGAGGAGGGCTCGAAACCCCACTGACAAAGAAACATATATCAATAAGTATGAAACCACTATTCATAATAGGATACATGGGTTGCGGCAAGACAACTTTCGGCCGCGCCCTCTCGGAAAAGACAGGATTGAGGTTTATCGACCTCGACGATTATATAGAGGAGCGTCAACACGCCACAGTAAAGGAGATTTTCGCCTCAGAGGGTGAGGATGGATTCAGGCGTATCGAACGCGAGGCACTACACGAGGTGAGCGGGCTGACCGACTGCATAGTGTCGTGCGGCGGAGGCACCCCCTGCTTCTTCGACAACATGAGCCATATGAACAGCTGCGGCATCACCCTCTGGCTCAAAGCCACCGAGGAATGCCTCTTCAGCCGCCTTGTGCGCAAACGGGAGAAACGTCCGCTCCTTGCCGGACGCAGCGATGAGGAGATACGCGCCATAATAACCGAGCAGCTCAACCGCCGTACACCCTATTATTCGCAGGCGCAGCATGAATGGCAGGGTGACTCGCTTGAAGACCGCCGTCAGATAGACCGCAATATAGCCGACTTCATATTTGGTTTTTTCGCAAGATTAACGTAATTTTGCGATACATAACCACATCTACGTGGTAAGAACCACTTCATATACCCTACTTCCATGAATGATAAGGAGATTAAAACCACAATCGACATTGAGCCACAGCCGGAACGGGCAGTGAGCGACAAGCAGGAGAAGCCCATCAGAATAGGACTGGTGGCCAATTATTCAAACACCGACGAGACCCGCATATTGCTCACCCCCGAGGGCTGCGGCCTGCTCACCTCTGCCGGATATAACATCATCATGGAGGAGGGAGCCGCCACCGACATCAGTTTCCCCGACAAGGCTTATTCTGAGTTCGGCGTGGAGATCGTGACCCGCGACGAGGCTCTGAAAGCGGATGTGGTTCTCTCATATCAGCCGCTTCATGCCAAGGATATCAAGAAGATGCGCAAGGGTGCGTCGGTATATTCCATGATGGGTGACGGGATGTTTGACATACACACCATCAAGGCGGCTCTTGAGATGCGCATCACATTAGGCTGTCTCGACAATATGCTGAGCCATAATGACGAGCCGGTGTTTGCCAATATCGTGGATGAGATTGACGGACGCGCGGCAATCATCTACGCACAGGAATTCCTGTCATATGTAGGTGGCGGAAAGGGTGTGCTCCTGGCCAGTGTGGCCGGTCTGAACCCCTGCGAGGTGATTGTGATAGGCGACGGCATAAAGGCCTATTCGGCCGCCAAGGCCGCTATGGCCGCCGGAGCATACGTAACGCTGATGAACAACGACATATCGGCTCTGCAGATGGCCCGCCAGTATTGCGGCGACTATCTCAACACGGCAGCCATTCATCCGCGTGTGCTCTTCAATAAGGTGAAGAGTGCCGATGTAATCATTATCGGCGAGTGCACCAATCCCTTCGAATTCCCTAAGAATCTGTCGGTTGCCCTCAAGGAATCGGTCTACGTGCTTGATTTCAAGGAGACACAGCCCTCACTCTCGGTGCCCCGCACAGTGGCCATGGCCCTCTCGAACGTGCTCGTGAATTTCTTCAACGAGATGCTTATCAAGGGTGGACCCGAGAATATGGTGATTAACACTCCCGGTGTGCAGGAGGGTCTGATAACCTACCGAGGCAAACTTGTCGACAAACTTGTGGCCTCCTATCTGTCGCTTCCGAGTGTCGACATCAAAGTAATGACCTCACCCTCCAACTGACCCCAACACAACAACTCCTCACTTCAGAGCAGCCAATGAAGGTAGAGAGAAACCTCATCCATATCCTTGCCGACAACCGTTGGGGAGGTGTGGAACGATATGCCCTCGACATATGCCGGCACTATAAGGAGGCCGGATGGCACGTCACCGCCTTGACCCGCGACGCCAAGGCGGTTGACTCGCTGTTTGAACAGGAGGGTATAGCGCTTCTGCATGCCCCCATATGGGGTATGCTCGATTTCGGATCGGCCCGTGTGCTTGCGGGCGAGATCAGGCGTATGCCGGTAGGGTCGGTGGTGCTCCATGCCCATGGCTTCCGGAATGCCTTCACCGCCCTGTTGGCGCGAAAACTCACGGGGCGTAAGGATGTGAAGGTCATAATGACCCGCCATAAAGTGAAGAAGGGTATCGACTCATGGCTTTTCCGCAGGATATACCGTAATCTCGACGCGATGATATTCGTGTCGAGATTAGCCTGCGACCGTTTCCTCTCAACCTGGCACAACCGTGAGCTCCCCTTCTCGCAGGATAAGATTCATGTGATACATAACAGTCTGAACATCAACCCGGCGGAGCCTGTCGACCGCACAGGTAAAAGTCCGGTGACGGCGATGTTCCACGGGCCCGTTGCTCCGGGGAAGGGTCTCGAGGCTATCATAGATGCCCTCTCGAAACTGAAAGGGAGCCGCATACGCATGCGGATAGTCGGGAGCGGCACGCCGGATTACGTCGACAAGATACGCCGTCGCGCACTGCAGCGCGGCGTTATGGAGATGATTGACTGGCGCAAACATTCCACAACCCCTCTCAAACTGATAGAGGAATGCGATTTCGGGGTGCTCCCCTCACAGACAGAGGAGGCTTTCGGACTGGCCAACATCGAATATATGTGTTGCGGACGTCCGCAGATCTGCTCCTCGAACGGGGCCCAGCCGGAATATATCACCGACGGGCGCGAGGGATTCCTCATATCGGCTGCCAACGCCTCGCAGCTTGCCGAGGCAATGCGGAAGCTCGCCTCCGACCCCGACCTGCGCCGCAGAATGGGAGAGAGGGCGTCAGCGACTTTCCGCGACACCCTCTCCTGGCCGAATTTCATACGTCATCTCGACCCTCTTTATCTGTCATGACCCTTTTAATGCGTTATCTGTCATTATCCTTTTAATGCGCGTCGAGCCAGTTCTCAGCCACACCGCATGAGGCGGTAAGTGTGACCCGGCCGTCATAGGCCCGCTCCATGCTCTCGACCACAATCTTCTGCACTTCAGGCAATTCAGAGGGCACGACATCAAAGTTCAATTCATCGTGAACCTGCATTATCATCTTTGATTTCAATCCCTTTTCACGCAATTTACGGTCAATCACCACCATGGCCACCTTTATAATGTCGGCAGCCGCGCCCTGGATGGGGGCGTTGACGGCATTGCGTTCGGCATACCCCCTCACCACAGGATTCTTGCTGTTGATGTCTGGCAGGCGGCGCTTACGCCCCATGGCAGTGGAGACATAGCCGTTCTCACGGGCACTCTCAACGGCATCGTGCATATAGCGCTGTATGGTGGGGAATGTGGCGAAGTAATTGTCGATAAGGTCTTTCGCCTCAGCACGTGGTATCCCCAACCGTGAGGCCAGGCCGAAGGCGGATATTCCGTAAAGGATTCCGAAATTGGCCGTCTTGGCATGGCGGCGCTCATCAGCAGAGACCTCATCGCGCTGTTTATGATAGATTTTGGCCGCCGTGATGGCGTGTATATCATCGCCATTGCGGAAAGCCTCAAGCATAGTGTCGTCGTTGGCGAAATCAGCCACAAGACGCAGTTCTATCTGGGAATAATCGGCCGAGAGGAAGAGATGGCCGTCATCTGCGATGAACGCACGGCGGATCTCGCGTCCCTGCTCCTCACGCACAGGTATGTTCTGAAGATTGGGAGCCGACGATGATATGCGCCCCGTGGCGGTGACAGTCTGGTTATAGACAGTGTGTACCTTACCCGTAGCCGGATTGATGGCAGCGGGGAGAGCCAGGAGATAAGTTGTCAATAATTTCTTAAGCTGACGGTATTCCAATATCTTACCCACGATAGGATTCTTGTGGGCCACCTTCTCCAGGATATCCTCGCTTGTGGAATATTGTCCGGTCTTTGTCTTCTTCGCCTTGGGATCAAGCTGCAGCTTATCGAAGAGAATCTCACCCACCTTGGCCGGCGACCCGACGTTGAATTCCTCACCTGCGAGGGTGTGGATGTCGCGCTCAAGACCCGAGAGACGGTTCTCAAGATCATGGGCAGCCTCATTGAGGGCCTCCACATCAATGCGTACGCCGGTAATCTCCATTCCGGCAAGCACGGCAGCCAAAGGAATCTCCACCTCATCGAGCAGGCGCGTCATACCCTCGCTCTCAATCTCCTTCAGGAGGAGGGGACGGAGCAGAAGCACGATGGCCGCCTCCTCACAGGCCCATGCGGCGATGGTCTCGACCGAGGCAGGGGGTGTCTTCGAGCCCCTCTTCACCGTCATCTGCGGTTCGGGCAGAGAGGTATAGCCGAGATATAATGATGCGAGAGTGTCGATGGAGTGCCTCATCTCTGGCTGCAGCAGATAATGGGCCAGCGACACGTCGGAATAATTCACGAGCGCGGGAGCGTCGTCAGTGCGCATACGGTGTGCCAGCACGTAATCGCGTTTTGAACGGGCTGTCACCTTCACTATGTCGCGACGGGCCATTGTGTCAAGCACCACAGCCATACCCTCCTCAGAGGCAGCCGGCACAAAGATGGCCTCCTTCTCAGAGAGTGCCACAGCGACACCCTTTATCTGCGCCGTCATATCATTCTCGCCGTCAGCCACAAAGGATATTCCACAGCAGTCGAGGGTGGCGAGACGGTCGGCGAGACGGTCGGCGTCATTCTTGCACTCCGCGATGCTCCACGCCACGGGCGCCACCTCCACGGCATCCGATGCGGCAGTGTCGGCAGGAGTGTCATCATCCATATCGAAGAGAGATGTAGGGAATCCACCCTCCCCCTTCGGCTTGGACTCAGCCGGAGCCGCTTTAGCCGGCGCCTCGGCATCAATACGCTTCGCCACACGGTCGGCGAGGCTCTTGAATTCGAGTTCCTTGAAGATGGCGAAGAGCTTGTCGCGGTCCTCGGGGCGACGCACGAGGTCGGCCGGATCCTCCTCTATTGGGACATCCGTACGGATAGTTGCCAGGAAGTAGGAGTCGCGTATCTGCTGCGCGTTCTCCTCGATCTTCTTCTTGAGAGCACCTTTAAGGGAGCCGGTGTTGGCAAGGAGATTCTCGACGCTGCCGAAATCCTGAATCAGTTTAACGGCTGTCTTCTCACCCACACCCGGACAGCCGGGGATATTGTCGATCTTGTCGCCCATCAGCGCGAGAAGGTCAATCACCTGGCTTGTCTTCTGAAGGCCATAGCGTGCGCACACCTCCTCCTCGCCACGGAGTTCGAAATCCTGTCCGCGGTAGGCCGGCTTATATTGCAGCACAGAGGGACTGACGAGCTGGCCGAAATCCTTGTCGGGGGTCATCATATAGGTGGTGAAGCCCTCCTTCTCGGCGCGGCGCGCCATAGTGCCGATAACGTCGTCGGCCTCGAAGCCGTCGACCTGCAGGATAGGGATATTATAGGCCCGTATAATCTCCTTGATAATCGGGATAGAGAGCCTGATATCCTCAGGCATGGCCTCACGGTCGGCCTTATAGGAGGCGTCGGCCTCACTGCGGAAAGTAGGACCCTGCGGATCGAAGCATACCGCCATATGCGAGGGGTGCTCCTTGCGGATAATCTCTTCCAAAGTGTTGACAAAGCCGAAGATGGCCGATGTGTTGAAGCCTCCCTGCGTGAGACGGGGCATCTTTATGAGAGCATAATAAGCGCGGAAAATCAGCGCGAAAGCATCGAGGAGAAACAGTCGGTTTTCATTCATAGGGGGAAATTTTTCTGCTAAATTAACAAATTAATCCTTATAAGATATCTTAGTTGGAGAGAATTTATTAATTTTGCACTTAAATATGGACCAACTTACCATCATACAGACCCGACTCCACGATGAGCTGACAGCGATGAATGAGATCATTCACCGCTCTCTGCATACACCTAATGAGCTGATGAACCAGGTGGTCAGCACATATCTCGCCACCAAAGGGAAGCAGATCCGTCCGATCATGGTGATACTTAGCGCGGGCCTCTTCGGCAATGTCAACACCCATGTGCTTCATGCCGGGGCCGCTCTGGAGATGCTTCACAACGCGTCGCTCATACACGATGATGTGGTTGACGAGACCACGCTTCGTCGTGGCAAGGTGACAGTCAACGCGGAATGGGGCAACCATATCGCGGTGCTCGTGGGTGATTATTTCGTATCGAATGCCCTTGCAGCCGGCATACGCACCGGCAACATATCAATAATATCCGCCCTCTCCGATCTTGGCAAGGAACTCTCGTTGGGCGAGATTGACCAGATCTGCAACGCCCGCGACCATCATTTCGATGAGGAGAGCTATCTCGGGATGATCCGCAAGAAAACAGCCTCGCTCTTCATGAACTGTGCCCGCATGGGCGCGGAGGCAGCGGGAGCCACTCCCGAAGAGTATGCGCCGCTGGTGGACTATGCCGAGCTTCTCGGACTCTGTTTCCAGATAAAGGATGATATTTTCGACTATTTCGATAATACGCTAATCGGCAAACCGACGGGTAACGACCTCCGCGAGGGGAAAGTGACCATGCCTCTGCTCTATGCCCTTGCCACGGCTCCCGCCGATGAGGCGGAGGCCATGAAAGCGCTTCTGCGCCGGGGCGACCTTTCCAACAGCGAGATTGCAACCCTGCTGGAGTTTGCCAAAGAGCACGGCGGCATAGAGTATGCCTACGGGCGCATGCGCGAGATGCAGCAACGCGGCATAAGCATCATGGAGGTATATCCCGATTCGCATTGGAAGCAGTCGCTCCTCGATATCTTCGACTATATCATATCACGCCAGAAGTGAGGCGGCAGATGTAGTTTGCACACATTAAAAAATAACACGAAGTTATGTCCCTCCAACCATTCATGACTCCCGGAATCATCGAGGCGGGCTGCGACGAGGCAGGCCGCGGCTGCCTGTGCGGCCCGGTGAGCTGCGCGGCTGTGATTCTGCCCCCTGACTTTGAATGTGCGGAGCTTAACGACAGCAAGCAGCTCTCCGAGAAGAAACGTGCCGCCTTGCGTCCTTTCATAGAGGAGCATGCCTTGGCCTGGGCTGTGGTGATGGTGGAGGCTGACGAGATTGACCGTATCAATATCCTGAATGCCAGCATAACAGGTATGCACCGTGCGTTGGCACAGCTTTCAGTGACGCCGCAGCATATCCTTGTGGATGGCAATAAATTCAAACCTTTCCGCGATATACCCCACACCACGGTGGTGAAGGGTGACGCCACTTATATGTCGATTGCAGCAGCGTCGATTCTTGCCAAGACCCACCGCGATGAACTTATGGAGCGTCTTGCCCTATCCTATCCCGGCTACGCCTGGGAGGTAAACAAGGGTTATCCCACCAAAGCCCACCGCGCAGCCATAGCGGAATTGGGTCCTACCCCACTTCACCGCCGCTCATTCAGACTGGTATGACACCCCCTTTCCCTCTCATATTGTGGAGTTTATGACGGTATGGCACCCCCTTCCCCCTTAAATTATTGTCGTTGACGGATTTTTTATTCCAAAAAATTTTGAAGTAAAGTTAATATATATTAATTTTACCACACATTACTTTAACTCATTATTTATGAATAAGATTTACTTCATCCTGACCGGCGCGCTCGTCGCAGCCTCCACAACAGCCGAGGCATCTGCACTGAAAACCCGGTCGGCCGAGCGCCACCCATTGGCAAAGGTGGCACGAGTGACAGCCAAAGAGGCTCCCGATCCTGACATGGAACCCATCTGGGAGGCTCCGGAAGGTAAGACAACGCTCCTGAGCCGTTCTTGCGACGGATTCACTTACGAGGCATTCGAAGCCACCCACAGCCGTATTCTCGGATCAATCGTAACCATGGTTGAGACTGAGGACGGGGAGGTATACCTCTCAAACATAGCTTCGGAATATCCCTGCAGCACATATATACAGGCCACACGCGAGGGTGACACTCTCACAGTGAAGGGCCCGCAGGCAATCACCTGGGATTATGATGAATGGTATGAGCCTTTCACGGTGTATCTGGTGCCCATGGAGGTAAAGATTGACCCCGAGACCAATTACGGTTATTTCAACGCCACCGAGGATATGACTTTCCAATTCAAAATTGAGGAGGATGGCTCAATCGTGGCAGCCGACCCTGAGATGCTTCTCGGTGTATGCACCTATGGCTACGACAATATGGGCGAGGAGGGTTATCTCTGGAGCGGCTTCGGCGACCGCGACATACGTCTCGCCAAAGTTACAGATTCAGTTGTGACTCCCCCCGAGGATGGGAAGATTCTTTCATGGGTGTGGCAGGATGAGTATGTGACAACAGCCGTGAGCGTATGTATCGATGGCTCTGACTTATACATCGCCGGAATGAACCGCGACCTCCCCACCGCCTGGGTGAAGGGCACGATTGAGGGTGACAAGGTGACGTTCCCCTCCGGCCAGTATCTTGGCCCTGACTATGAGATATATTATCTCTCATATTTCTGTGGCGCTGACTTCTCGACAGAGACAGATGAGGAGACCGGCGAAGAGTATCCAGTGGCATCGCTTGCCGAGGCTGCCGTGTTTGACTATGACGCGGAGACCTCCACACTTACCTCCGTCAACGGGTATGTCATCAACTCCACACCTGACAAGCTATTCCCCCTCTACGGATATGAGAAAGTTACCGTGGGCGACCAGCACCGCGACGTGAACGCTATCCCGGCAACCCCCTATGACGTGTTCTATACGGAGGGATCGTATGACGCCAACATCTGGTGCCAGGTGCCGAATACTGACGTGGACGGGAAACTTCTTGATGAGAACAAGCTCTTCTATGAGATAGTGATGGATGGTGAACCGTTTGTGTTCACATTCGACGATTACTACGATCTGGAGGAGGAGACATCGCTGATTCCTTACAATACAAATGGATATGACATCTATTCCGAGGGAACTGACAAGACTGTCTATCTCTACACTCTCCCCGAGACATCGATCGGCGTGCGGAGCGTGTATATCAATGAGAACGGGGAATACCTCTACAGCGAAATCTGCTACGACTCCGAGCTCACAAGCGCAAAGGCCAACATGGCTGAGAAGGAGATCAAATCGGTTGAATGGTATGACGTAGCCGGACGCCGCGTAGGGCGTGCAGTCAACGGAATCGCCATCAAGGTGACCAAATATGCCGACGGTTCATCACGTCGTGAGAAGGTTATCGTCAGATAAGAATCTGTAAAGACCGTATAAAAAAACTCCATACCTTTTCCGGGTATGGAGTTTTTTTGTGGAGGTTGTGGAGGATGGTCAGAATTTCACATTCACTTTGCGACCCTCCGGGCTGTTGTCGAATCTAACGAGATAGGTGTGGGATGTGGCGTCCCACGCGGTGGGGTCATAGCTCTCCACACCATCTATCATGACGCCCGACGGCTGAGAGGGGAGCAGGAGGCGTGCAATTCCGTCGGTATCCACCGGACTCTTGGCGGTGAAGCTGTAGGAATGGCTGTCGCTCTTCTCGTCATACTCGCGGAAAGAGGCGGCGACCACCTGAGGACGCTTCGCGTCGGCCACCTTGGTCAGGTCAAGGAGCATAGCCTGGCTACCCGGCCTGACAGTCACACTCTGGCGCACAGGGAGTGAGGGGTCGAAGAGGTCGATGTAGAGGCCGTTGAGAGTCAGCGGTTCATCGCTTACGCTCTCGTCAACCACCGCCGCCAATGTGTAAGGGCCACGCTGCAGGAGATAGTTGTTCTTGAATTCGAGCGAACCGGCTTTGGCATTCCCCTCATACAGGGCTGTGAGAGCCTTTATGAAAGCTGCATCGCCGTTCTCGTTGAGGATGAAGTCTTTCGGGTCATGACGGAGCACCTGCACCGTGCCCTTCCCCACCTTATAGACACCCTCAGTGGCGTCGGCCGGTATTCCCATCTTCGAGAAAAGATGCTGCGAGGGTGCCTTGTAATGGTTATCACCCGTATTCCACCATTCCTGAACACTCTGGAAGGGGTCGGCATCGCTGCCGCAGAAGAGGAGTACCCCACCCTTCTTCACCCACTCAGCCAAGGCATCGTGAGCAGCCGGGTCGAGCGGTTTCATATTCGAATAAGTCATCACCAGCACTTTAGTATCGGCAAGGGTGGCCGGGAAGCCGAGGTTCTCTATGTGTACGGTCTTGACAGGGACTCCACGTTTCACCAGGGGGAGAGCCATGCCATAGAAATTGGCCAGCTGAGGGTCGTCATATCCGTCATGCGAGGGGAAACGCTGGAACATGAGCGAGTTGCCCATGAGCACCCCTATACCCTGTGAGCCCGACACCTTGTTCTCCACGACAGGCATCTTGTTGAGGGAATTCACCATCACCTGCATCTGGGTGGAGTAGAAACGGGGTATGCGGCTCCTCTCCTCGCTGTCGGCACTCATCTTGTAAAGACCTTCGTAGACGCGTTCAGGCCAGGGCATCACCTCATAGTCGCCCACCCCCGGATAGAGGAGCTGTGCGGTGAACGTAGCTTGATAGTTACGCTTATAGTCGTCCCAGTCCTTGGCACGGTCCTCGATCGGGTCGGTAAGGAAGAACATCTTACGACCGGTAGGAGCCGTCATCGACTCCATCGAGCCATACTCCAGGAAAGCCGTCTCGAAGACACGTTCGCGGTAATTACCGTTGTAATAGTTAGGCTCGCGCGAGGTTCCGGTCCAGACCTGGGCGATGTAACCGTCCACGCAAGGGAGAGAGGCGAGGCTCGCCTCCGGGCTGACAATCTGCCACTGCGAGTAATTCACCAGAGAGTGAGTGGGCACGTAGCATTTTATATCGCGGCCGAGTGTCTTGCCATACTCCTTGGCGTAGGTGAAGACCTCGTTAAGAGCGCGGTAATAGAGATGGTATTTGAGTTTGTTGGAGAGGTAGGTTGCTTCGGGCGACTCGTGCTGCGGACGCCAGTCGGTGCCGTAATACTCCTTCCATTCACGTTTGAAGGCATCGCTATATCCTGAGCGGGCCCAGAATTCAGGCTCCTCCATGAAGATTGCGTCGATTCCGGCATCGATGACACGTTTCACGTGCGCCTCCTTCATATACTTGAGAAAGTTCATCGAAGGGACGATATAAGGCACCATATGACCGTGCCAGATTGTATCGCCGGCCTGGGTGACCTGTCCCTCGTCGAGGTGAGGTTTGCCGTCCCATTTTCCGGTGAAATAGTCCTGGTACTCACCCCAGGCTATACCGGTCATGAAATGTACGGTATAGCCACGGTCGCGCCAGCTTTTCACGCGTGCTTCGAAATTACGGTTTCCATCCGGGTCGGAAGGGTTTCCACCGACACCGTATACCATTACGGCATCTGCACGGTTGTCGATTGTGGGGCGCCATTCGCGGGAGGTCTGGAAGGTGGTCTTGACCCCGTCGCCAGACTCGGCAGTGGCCCCTGCCTTGGGAGCGCAAGCGCCCATGGTGACGCCTGCAGTAATGAGGGCAGCTCCCTGAAGAAGGAGAGAGGGGAGTAAATGATTCCTATTCATGATATTTGAAAAGTATATGTTTTAATGTTGAGGTTTTGTAGAGTGAAGGGGAGAGAGATTGGTCTATGAGCCTGTAGCGTTTGAACCGGGTGCAAAGTAAATAAAAACAAATTCAACAGATGTCCTCAATCCTGCCAAAAATGTCCACACCCTTGATATTGAAGCAAAAAACATGCTTTTTCTGGGCTGAGAGGGTTGCATGACTTGAGGCTTGGCAGATTTGAGGCTGTGACTGACTTGAGGCTTTAAATGACTTGAGGCTTGCCGGACTTGATGATTCAATGAGCTACCTTCCTCTTCGTTGATAACACTTCTTCATGGATAGCACCTCTTCGTGGATAACTCCATCTCTATTCACACTACCTCCTCTCCCCTCTAGCCAGCCCTACCCTCAGATATCCTTATATCTCCTCTCACCTATCACAGAACCCTCTTTACAATTATCCTTGTGGTGCCTCCAACCCTATCGCAAGAACCTCCTTTCAGATGTCCTTATCAGACTTCCATCTCTATCGCACGAACCTCTCTCAGATGTCCTTATTAGACTTCCAATCCTATCGCCCTACCCTCTTTCAGATACTCTTATCAGACTTCCATCTCTATCGCACGACCCTCTCTCATATGTCCTTATCAGACTTCCAACCCTATCGCAAGACTCTCTCT
>CANPMT010000022.1 GCA_947575235.1 uncultured Porphyromonadaceae bacterium | reverse complement strand
AACACGAAAGTAGGAGATAAACACCTACGATTAGTGTTTACCTCCTACTCGATTATTTTGTCATTGTTTTGAAGTTCGGATTTTTTTATCTAATTTTGCATTCAGACTACGCAAACTGTCTGAGAGCTTTTGATATTTACAATTTTTTTTAGGCATTAGCGTGACTTTGATATAATTGTTTTTTACACATTACCTAACTCTCGTTATCCCTTATGCTGAACCAAGATACGTTGTTGATATGGCTGGAGAACAATATGTTGGCCTTCGGAGTGGCGCTCCTGGTGGCCGGAATCCTTATTCCCCGTATCCTGCTAATAGCTTTTCGTCGTCAGCTTTTTGATGAAATCGATGAACGCAAGATTCATCGTGGTGTGGTGCCACGTCTCGGTGGCATTGCCTTCTTCCCCGCAATCCTCTTCTCCATGGCTTTTGTCGTGGCGTTGAACCTTCGCCTCGGTTCCGACGTGATGCACGATGCCATAACACCGATCCTTGTGCCTCTCTATTTTGAGATATGCGCTATCATCCTGCTTTATCTGGTGGGTATTGCCGACGACCTTATCGGAGTGCGGTATCTGGCCAAGTTTGCCGTGCAGATTATCGCCGCTATCCTTATGGTGGTGTCAGGAATGTATGTCTGCGACCTTTACGGTCTCCTCTGGCTCCATGAAGTGCCGGTTTGGCTCGGATGGCTCTTCACCGGGTTTGTGGTGGTGTATGTGGTGAATGCCATCAACCTTATCGACGGTATTGACGGCCTCGCCTCGGGCCTAAGCACGATTGCCCTCGTATTCTACGCTGTGGTATTCTTCCAGGGTGAGCAATATATCTTCTCAATGCTGGCCGCTGCCGCCGCCGGCACCCTCCTACCCTTCTTCTACTACAATGTGTTTGGCGATGCCACAAAGCAGAAAAAGATTTTCATGGGCGACACAGGTGCCCTCACCACAGGAATGGTATTGGTGTTCTGTGCCGTGGCTGTGATGAATTCGCGTCCTGATTTCCTTACGGTCGACTATAACCCGGCCATGGTGGCACTCTCCCCTCTGGTGATACCATGCTTCGATGTGTTCCGCGTTTACTTCCATCGTGTGCGCCGCCACCGCAATCCTTTCCTCCCCGATAAATGCCACATCCATCACAAGCTCCTCGCCTTGGGTATGACCCAGACACGGGCACTGCTCCTTATCTTAGCCTCATCCGTAGGCTTCATCGGGCTCAATGTGCTCCTCTCACCCTACGTCAACGCAACGGTGCTCCTGCTTATCGACGTGGCGCTCTGGACAGGTATAAACGTGCTCCTCACACGCGCCATCCGCAAACGTGAGAGCCGTCTTAATACCGACCTCTACAATTAAACCGGTATCATTCACGTTATCATAGAAGACAGAATCTGTGTCGGATTCTGTCTTTTTTGTCCTCATTCGTGCCTTTAACGCTGTTTTATTTGACAGTGTTGAAAAATACTCTTATCTTTGAACATTAATTTTTTCATAAAACTTTAGAATCATGTATCGTTACGACCAGCGAATCGTTGTGACACTCGACGCAGGAGGCACCAATCTTGTCTTCAGCGCAATGCAAGGGTGCAAGTTTATAATCGACCCTATCACCTATCCCTCAAACGCGCAGGACCTTGATCTTTGCCTTGAGACAATGGTAAAAGGTTTCACCGAAGTAATCGGTAAACTCCCCGCTCCTCCGGTGGCCATCAGTTTCGCATTCCCCGGTCCGGCCGACTATGTACGCGGCATAATCGGGGGCTACCTCCCCAACTTCCCCTCTTTCCGCGACGGCGTGGCTCTCGGTCCGTTCCTTGAGAGAAAATTCGGTCTGCCCGTATATATCAATAATGACGGCGACCTCTTCGCATATGGCGAGGCACTCTGCGGAGCGCTCCCTGAAATCAACCAGCGTCTGGCCGAGGCCGGAAGCTCAAAGCAGTATCGCAATCTTCTCGGCTATACCTTCGGCACAGGTTTCGGCATAGGTATGGTGATTGACAACCGTCTCAACCGTGGCGACAACTCATGTGTGGAGACCTTCTGTCTCCCCCACAAGCACAACCATGAGGTGATCGTGGAGGAGGGTGTGGCCGTGCGTGCCATCAAGCGTGTCTACGCCGAGCGTTCAGGCTATGCCGACCATAACTACGAACCGAAAGATATCTGCATGATCGCCAAGGGTGAGATGCCCGGCGATAGCGAGGCTGCCAAGAAGGCCTTCGAGGTGTTCGGTGAGGTTGCCGGCGATGCCATGGCCTCTGCTGTGACATTGGTTGACGGTCTTATCGTCATCGGCGGCGGTATCACGGCAGCCAAGGAATATATCATGCCGGCTCTTCTCAAGGAGTTGCGTGGCGACATGAAGACTCTCAAGGGTGAGACCCTGAAGCGTGTCCAGATGAGTGTATACGACCTCGACAATCCGGATGAGTTCGATGAGTTCGCCCATGGCGACAACCGCCGCATAAAGATTTACGGCACAGATGAGTTTATCAACTACGACCCGAAGAAGCGCATCGGTGTCTGCATCTCGAAGTTAGGAGCCAGCCAGGCCATATCGGTGGGCGCCTATGCCTTCGCCCTCTCGCAGATCGACGCCAACACTCCGAAAGATCCCAAACCGGGCCATGTAGGCTAAGATTATGTTCCATAAAAGATATTGCGTCATGGAGCCCATCTGAGCTCTATGACGCAATATCTTTTTAAATATCTTTTAATAGGTGTATTCCCATGCAGTCAGAGTTCTGGTGGCGGTTGAGAAGTTCGCCCCGACTTTGATGATTTTTCTGTCATCGAGAGAGAAAGGGAGAGAATAACCCTTCTCCTCAATCTGACGCAACGCCTCATGCGCTGTGCTGTCAACCTTTAGCTCGATTATATAGTAATACTTGTCGGTTGCCACGAATAAGTCAATGCGTCCATCTGAGGTACACAATTCTGCCTCTACATGGAGCCCTACAAGAGTCATAAGTATGTAAAGTGCATTCTGAAAATTATTTTCATTTTCCAGCTTGAGCATATATGTGGATTTAGCGAACATACCTTGCAGGCGTTTCATGAACCCATCCACATTCTCCTCACGGAAATCCTTTACAAATTCACTTATTATAAAGGCGGAATCCTCTCTCTGCAGAGTGGTATAGTAAGGGAGCAGCCATCTGAAAAATCCTTTCTTTACCTCTTCATTGGGCAACCCGAGAGTATAGAGTTTCATCTCGCGGTCATATCCCTTTATTGTCAGATAACCTGTCTGGTATAGGAGAGCCAGAGGGCGGGTTGAGCCCGGTATGATACCTATCAGATCTTCAGGCGAACATTTGCTGTTGAAAACACTCTCCAGGTCTGCGTTGTTGTTTTTCAACTGTTCGCAAAGGATGGTAGGGTCGCCTGATTGCATCCAGTAGCTCCCGATCTCTTTCGCGTCGAGTGCCCAAAGAAGGGAGAAGGGGTTATATATGTCCTCGCTGTTACGTCCGAAGTGATAACCGTCATAATATCTCTTCAACTCGGCACAAGTCTCTTCAAATGTCAGTTCCTCTGACTTGGCAAGGTCGCTGATTCCCACCTCAAGCTGGTGTGACAGTTCAGTTGCCGTGATGCCGCATATCCCTGAATACCGGTTGTCGAAAGATATATCTTTAAGATTATTCAATCCGGAAAAGATGCTCAGTTTCCCGAACCGGCTCACCCCGGTGATGAATACGAGCTGAAGATAGTCGGCACTGCTCTTGAAATTGGAGTAGAACCCATAGAGAATGTTTTGGTATTTCTCAAACCTGTCAGGATTGTTCAGATTGTTGACCAACGGTTTGTCATATTCGTCAACCAAAATAACGACCTTCTTGCCGGTCTTTCTGTAGGCGGCTTCAATGACATTGCTGAAACGAACGTTAATGCTCTCCGATTTCTCTTCAATATCATATCTTTTCTCCCATTTTGAGAGAAGGTTCTCAAGCAGATTCTCCAGATCCTGATTCTCTCCCTTGAAACTACCCACATTCAGGTCAATGTAAAGTACCGGATAGGGTTCCCACTTCCAATCCATACTGTCGGCATAAAGACCCTTGAAGAGATCCCTTCTTCCCTCAAAGAATGATTTAAGGGATGAGAGGAAGAGGCTCTTCCCGAAACGGCGTGGACGGCCAAGGAAGAAGTAGAGTCCCTCCTTGACAATCGACTCGAAATACTGAGTCTTGTCAATATACACATAGTCATTTTCCCGTAGCACGGGGAAAGACTGTTGTCCTACACCATATCTGATTATTCTTTCCATAGCCATTGAACATTCCGGTAGAATGGCAGATGATTCTGCCTGTCACCAAAGTTACAACTATTTTTTGTATAAAACAAAGAGTGAGCATCATAAATCGGATTATGATGCTCACTCAGATAATAATCTTTTGTAAGGATGACGCCCGAAATGGTTATACTTGCAAATCAACCGTGTGTTTTCTTTCCCATAAACATAATCTGTCCTGAAATGGAGCGGATGATAAATATGAACGGGCGGTCAAAGATCAGATCTACATTGTCGTTGGAATTTACTAAATATCCGTCAACAACCGTGGCCGAGGCAGCCTCCATACCATCCTCGTCCATTGAATAGGAACATCCGTGTATGACTTGATTGAGGAAGAGACCCTTCGCAATGTTGTCGAAAATCCCTTGTCCAGCCAACAGACTCTTCCCGTTAAGTATGTCAAGTATACCTGCAACATCATCATGGTAATCAAGACTGAATTTAGGAATCGAAAGGACACCTCCGCTGTAGAAGGAATGAGATTCATCATCTATTTCGGCGAGCCGCCCACGGTCAAGCCAGTCTACAAGGTCATTCACTTCCATGCGGTTCGAGGTCAGGAATATGGCCTGGTATCCACGTCCTATGTCGAGAGTGGCTGCCTCCACCCCATCATACATGCCATATCTGAACCCTGTTCTGCTCATCATGCTGATACCTGTCTCAGAACCATCTCCATTATGGAATACTGTTTGATGTGTGAGGGATCGGTCGAATGGCTCAGACCACTGTCCTTTCATGTATATGGTATTGACTAAAGCGAAGCCATCAATATAATCTACTATATGTGGTATAAGGGAGTTTGTCTTTTCATTGACCCATGAGTTGACAAGTCCGGCATTTTCCTTGGAATCAGAAGTGAGCGTTGAACACTCAGCCTCATACACCGTGCCTATTGTCTTGCTGAATCCGGACCCCAACGAACATGACTGAGGAATCCATACCGAGTTAGCCAGTTTCAGGACAACGGAATTTGTATGCGATGGAAGATCCTGGACAAGCTGACGGTAATAGTTATTGGCATGTTCAAGGCTGACAACTCCGAGCATCTTCAGGATTTCAGTCTGCTTTTCTTCTGTCGCGCCATTGGCAAGCATAGAAAGAGAGGTGGAAATACTGAACGGGGAGATTAAAAAATCCCCTGAATTCAACGAATTGACACTCTTGAAAAGACGGTAGGAGAAATCAGCGACCCCTTGGTTAACCTCAACCGAGTTGTCAGAAAGCTCGATGGCTCTGTAATATATATTCTCCTTAGAAGGAATCTCATTCTCATAGGGCTCCCCGTTATCAGAGGTGCATCCAAATGTGATTATTGCAGATATGACGGGAAATAGTATTCTCATCATTCTTGATATTCTTGTATTCATAACCCTGATTTTTGTTTAGTTAATATCTGCCTATTATATTTATGGCTGTATCTGAACATTGATGTCAGGAAATACCCCATTATTCAATAGGATTACCGGATTTCTCATATCCATATTCCATAGGTAGGTCAGAGGAACATCCATACATGATGAATATGGATAGAACGGATAATAATATTTTTAATCTAATCATCTTGTATCCAATTTAATATGTTGTAAGTTAATTCGTTTTTGCAAGGAACAAGCTTTCTTCTTCCTAATGTCTTTCCATGGTCAAATATTAAGGAAAGGCATGAGGAAGAAACCTATCTTTCATAAAGCGTGATGCTGGATAAGTTCTTTTCATACCTGTAATGATGCGAGGCTGAGAGGTTAGTATCATGTAACTTCAAGGAAGCCCCTTTTACTTGAGAGCTACATCTTTGTTATTTGTGGCAAATTTAAATAAAATTTTTTATTATTCAAAAAAAAGGACTAATTTTTTTGTTAAAATAAATTAAATTTATTTATCTTAGGATTTGGAAAGGCATTCCCTTGGCACCAGCCGGTAGAATGGCAGATGATTCTGCCTGTCACCAAAGTTACAACTATTTTTTGTATAAAACAAAGAGTGAGCATCATAAATCGGATTATGATGCTCACTCATATAATAATCTTTTGTTGATATCCTTACGGAGGGGTTATTTGTTGCCCAAGGGGCGGTATTCCACACCGGAGAGGCCGGTGATTACGCTGTAGGGCTCCTTGGGATAGACTACGTTGGTGAGGCACATGGTGCCGTCGGCATTGGTAATCTCAACCGATGAACGGTCAACGTAGATGTGAAGCTCAATCTTGTCACCCTCGCAGTTTAGCGGGGCGCTTATGCCGGGCTGTGAGAAGAGATTGTTGAAGCTTACCTCTCCGGAGTTGGAGTTGCGCTTCACAATCAGACGCCGTGCCGCCGCATTAAGTTCGGCCTCCATGAACTGGCCGGCTCCATTCTCAATACGGAATGACGAGGCCTCATTGGAAGGGAGTGTCACACGTGCCTCCCAGGCTGCCGTCCCGGCCGGGAGCGACTCGCTCCACTCCCCTGCTATGCCGTCGAGCTCCTTCACCACGGCGGTTGCCAGCAACGGGTTGCCGTCAACCTCTTTCAGTGAAAGCTCGCGGGGCAACGTCATGGCTGAGCGCCAGGGTGAGCAGGGCACGTCACCCGCATAGTTCCAGTTGTTCATCCAGCCTATCATGATGCTGCGTCCCGAGGGGACGTTGCTCCAGGTTACGCCGGCATAATTGTCAGAACCATAGTCGAGCCAGAGAGGATAATCGAGCGGCATGGCCGTGAAAGAGGTGCCGTCGAAATCTCCCACGAAGTATTCCGTGCCGGAGCCACCTGCCGGTCCACCGGGGTTATTGCTTACTATGAGCACCCACTTCTCACCACCCTTGTAAGGGAGTCTGATCAGGTCGGGGCACTCCCACTGTCCGATATTCGAACGTGCGCTGTCAGTGGTGAAGGTGGATAGTTTGGTCCAGCTTTTCAGATTTTTCGACCCCCAGAACTCAATCTGTTGGCTCCAGCCCAAGGCGAGACACATAATCCACTGCTTTGACTCCTCATGCCAGATTACTTTCGGGTCGCGGAAATCGGGGAGCGACGTGTTGGCAATGACAGGATTCCCCTCATACTGGGTGAAAGTCATGCCCCCGTCGGTGCTGTAGGCGAGACATTGCTGCTGATGGTCACCGCTGGCGGTATAGAAAGCCAATATCGAGTTTTTGCCGAATCCGGCGGTATTCTCAGTGTCGAGAATCGCGCTTCCTGAGAAGATGTCGCCCCATTCGTTGCGCAGCATGGCCACCGGCTGTTCGGTCCAGTGCATGAGGTCGGTCGAGGTGGCATGTCCCCAGCTCATGTTTCCCCAGCCGTTACCCTGTGGGTTATACTGGTAATAGAGATGATACACACCGTCGGCATATACCATGCCGTTCGGGTCGTTGATCCAGTTCTTGGCCGGAGTGAAATGCACCGCAGGACGGTATAGTTCATTGCGCTCATCCGAGGGTGTGCTCTCCTCCCCTTCGCCGGGAGTGACAGTCTCGGTCTGGCCCGGAATTTCCAGATCGAATTTGTCATCACCGCAGCCTGTGAGGGCTGCGGCGATTAGAGTGAGTATGCAGATGTTGATCGATTTCATGCTTAACGGGTCTTCAGGTATTCGATAGCGTTCTTTGCCATAGTCAGGATATTATCCTGGTATGGGTTATTCTTGGGATAAGCCGAGATGTCGGCCGAGCCGTCGGCATTCTTGAGCGAGAACTCGCATCCGCCGTTACCTACGCAGAGAACAGTGCCCTTGAAATCAGTGTTACCCTGACGTGCCTCCCATACGTTGAGCTGTGAAACCCAGTCAATCTGAGAATCCCATGTGGCCAAAGGATATATGCCATAGATTTCGGTGATGGCATTGTAGCAGGCCTCATCCTGGTTGCCCAGTCCGGTAAGCACAGAGGGAAGATTGAAATATGCGCAGTTATGGTCTTCGGTCCAGCCGGCACCTTTGACAGCAATCAGTTTGGTGCGGTCGGTTGTCACAACGTCAAGACCCTTGAAGAGGGGATGGGTCGAGGCATCTTTCTTGAAGCGGCTTCCGGGGTTGAGCTCAACGGCCATCATCCAGGTGTCGGGGTTCCAGCCGCCGGCGCCGATTCCGATAGCGCGGTCGTTAGAGCGGAGCATATCGGTCTCAAGACGGCCCAAAGTGCCGACATAAGCTGTGGCATGGCTCCAGAGAAGGAGATTTCCACCCTCGGCATACCATTCCTTCACGTAAGGTGTGGCGTTATTCACAACCTCAGGCATGATGAATACGTTATCCTCTGTACCCTCCTCAAGGTCGCGGAGCCAGAAGAGCACGCGGTAGGGAGAGAGAGTCTCGGCAGAGGCGATATTTCCGAAATAGATATACTGTGCAGCGGGATATGTAGCCTTGAGCCAGAGCCATGCGCAGGCCTCGTCGTCATCACCGTTGGCCATAAGGTCAGCCTCAGTGGGATATTCGCTCAGGAAACCCACGGCAGTCTTGCCGATCTTGAGCGAGCCGGAGGCCGGAAGCGACACACCATCGGTGTTTGACGCCACGATAGTGACATTCCATTCCTCCCCATCCTTCACATCGGTGATGGTGTATGATGATGATTTGCCGTCAAGAGTCTCCTTGATGCTGCGAGTGCCGGCGGTTGCGGTGAAACTGAGCGATGATGCGTCGGCCGAGGGGGTCCATTCCACGTAAGCGTTATATCCGCCATCCTCGCGGTCGATCTGGGTCATGTTGACACCGGCCACAGGGTCGGCGCCTGAGCGTGTGTAATACTTTATCACACCCGGCGAGAAGTTCTTGCCGTCGGTGAGTTTGAAGATATAGGTGTAGTCAACCTTGGTCTCCACATTGCGGTGGGTATAGCTGCCGGTTGAGGAGGTCTCGGTTGAGACTACCTGACCGTCGCGCACCACAGCCACCTGGAGGTCCTCACCCTGACGTGGTGTCCACGACCATACATAGTCGTTGCCGACAAGTTCGCCGTGAAGGTCATCGGCGGCCATAGGGGCCAGGATAGGGTCGGCTATCTCTATATCTTTGTTCTGGCAACCGGTCATAAGAAGACCGGCTGCGAGGAATGCTGTGAATAATGTCGTTTTCATGATTGTGTCATTGAATTAGGAAGAGATTAATTGTAGCCCTCGTTCTGGACGTAAAGTCCGGGCACGTAATAGAGCTGGTTGTAAGGTATGGGATAGAACTCGTTCTTGCCGGGGGTATAATGTGCGTCCTGGTAATACTGGCCGTAGCTTACACCGTCATAGCTTGAATCCTTCTCCTTGGCGAAGTATGCGTTGAGCACTTCAGAGGCGATGCCCCAGCGGCGCAGGTCGAAGTAGCGGCTGCTCTCCATGGCCATCTCAAGACGGCGTTCCCAGCGGAGGCGCACACGTGCTTTCTCCTTGCTTGAGAAATCGTCGGCTGAATAGAGTGCTATCTGGCAGAAATCCTTGGCATAAGGTATATGCTTGTCGATTGAGTTGGCGGCACGCTGACGGATGTCGTTCACGATTGTGCGGGCCTCCTCGGTGCGGTCAAGCTCGATGAGAGCCTCTGCACGCATGAGCATCACGTCAGTATAGCGGAACACATAGTCGTTCATCGCGAAAGCCTGCCATGAGCCGTCGAAAGTCTCACCCGCGCTGCGCTGCGGCACATCCTTGAGCGAAGTGTAGAATCCGTAGGTGTTAGGTGTGCGTGAGTTGGCGGTAGTCATCATATACTCGCTCTCATACTTGTAGGGGAAGGTAGGCATTCCGACAGTGTGGAAGAGACGCGGATCCCATTTCTGAGCTGAAGCCACACCATTCTGGGGATAGGCATCCGAGGCATCGTAATCATCAAACATAGGGAGGCCATCTTTGGTCTTGTAGGCGTTGACGAGATTCTGCGAGGGCTTGTGGAAGTCCCAGCCGCACGACCACATGCCCCAGCAGCCGTTCAGCATGTTCGACCAGTTGGCACGGCCGTAACGGGTGTTATCCTCGGTATACTGTGAGGTCTGCACGGCAAACACCGATTCAGAGCTGTTCTTGTATTCCGGAAGGAAGATGTCGCCGAAGTCAGCGAGATAGGTATACTGCGATTTCTCGACCACGTCGGTGTAATCAACCACCTTCTGCATGTAATCTTCGTTGATGAAATCCACGCCGTCGGTCTTCTCGTAGCCGTCGCCCCAGGCGATGGTGAGGTAACATTTGGCCAGATAAGAGGCGGCTGCGATCTTGTTGGCGCGTCCGCCACCATCCTCCACTGTCTCGGGAAGAGCCTCATATGCCAGCTCGAACTCATGAATCACCTTGTTGAAAAGCTCCTCATAGGTAAACTGGTTGTTGGGAGTCTGCTCCTGGAGGTTATTCTTGAAAACCTCCTCATCAATCCAGGGAATCTGGCGGAACATTGTGAGGAGCTTGAAATAGCTGTGTCCACGGAGGAAGTGTACCTCACCCACACGCTGTGCGGTGGTCTTCTCACCCAATTTCTCCACGCCATACTGCTCAAGTGCCACCAGAGCGCGGTTGCATCGAGAGATGTTGCAATAGAGACGATACCAGAGTTCGTCGAGCTCACCCGGGGTTGAGGTCAGGGTAGACCATATCTCCATGGGGTGGTAGCCGGTGTCGGTTGTTCCGCCGCCACCTTTGAGGCAGTCGTCAGAGGAGAGGTCGCCGTAAGGCCAGAGGTTGAAGGGATAGTTATACCAGCAGTCGCCGAGAGAGGCGTAAGCGGCGTTTACCATCTTGTCAGGCTCCGAGTAAGCCAGGTCGCCGTCGATGACACCTGTGGGGGGCACGTCGATGAAATCGTTGCAGGCGGAAAGCCCGAATGTGAGGGCTGAGAGAAGAAATATCTTGAAAGACTTCATAATAGTCGGTGATGTTTAAGGTTTTAGAAATCGAGCTGCAGACCGAAAGAGACTGATGTCGGGATAGGATAAGCCCAGTTGGGATTCTCGGGGTCGGTGCAGGTGAGGCTCTTGCTCTTTATGGTGAGCAGGTTCTGTCCTGATACGTAGACTCTGGCCTTTGACATGCGCATCTTTGAGGCTATGCTCTCGGGGAGGGTGTAGCCAAGCTGCAGGGTGCGGAGTTTGGCGTAAGAGCCGTTCTCAACGAAGTAAGATGAGGTGCGTCCCTCGTCACCCTTGTTGTTGGTGGTCAGCATCGGGATTGTAGATGAGGAGTTCACGTTGGGGAGCCATGCGTCGAGCACGCGTACACCCTTGTTGCTGCCGGCGTCGGTAACGCTCCAGAAGTCGTTCTGGAATTTCTGGTTGTTATAGACATCCTGTCCGAGGACACCCTGCCAGAACATCTGGAGGTCGAAGTTCTTATAGTTGAGCTCTACGTTAAGACCGAAAGAGAGGTCGGGCACCGGATTGAAGATCCAGGTCTGGTCGTCGGCAGTGATTTTGCCGTCGCCGTTGAGGTCGGCATACTTCATGCCACCCACGCGGGCGTTGTCCTGGCCATAGGCGAGCACCTCCTCCTGAGTCTGGAACAGACCGTCAAACACATAACCTACGATTGAACCATAGGGACGGTGAGCCTGCACGAGGTTCTCTGTGGTGGTATGAGGGTATGAGCCTGTTGTGGTAGAGGGGAGATAGGTCACATGGTTGCGGAAGAAGTCGAAGTTGAGCGAAGCCTTGTAGCCGAATCCGCAGGCGAGCTGGTCGCGCCATCCGATCTGGAACTCCATACCCCAGTTTCTGAGCGACGGGCCGTTGAGCCATGAAGCGCCACCCTCACCCATCGAGCCGAGATAAGCCGGGCTGATAAGCATATCCTTCACATCCTTGATATATGCGTCATACGAACCGATGAGGCGGTTGCCGAAGAAACCGAAGTCGAAACCGGCGTTATACTGTATTGTTGTCTCCCATTTCAGGTTGGGGTTGGCTGTCTGGCTTGCATAGTAGCCTGAGGGGAAGATACCGCTCTGCTGGAGAAGAAGGTCATAGGCGGTAGATGTCACGCGGTCGTTGCCGTAGTCGGCCACGTAGAGGGCGTAGCGGGCAGTGTTCGAGATGGCCTGGTTACCGGTCTTACCCCATGAGAGGCGAATCTTGAGGTCGTCGAGCCAGGGCTTGTCGATATGTTCCGAGATGCGGTAGCCGAGAGTGGCAGCGGGGAATGTACCGTAACGGTTGTTGCTTCCGAAACGAGAGGAACCGTCATGACGGATGGTGAAAGATGCCAAGAGGAGGTCGCGCCAGTTATAGTCGACTTTGCCGAAGAACGATACAAGGGCGTAGGCCGATTTGTTACCTGTTGAACGCTCCACGCCTGATGATGCGTCGGGATACATGTAATCGGGAGTCTCCACGTCGTAGTTCTCGTTATAGCCTGAGAAGTCGATGCGGCTCTGGCGGAACATCTCCATACCGGCCAGCACTGTGAACGTGTGTACGTTGTTGAGAGTGAAGTTATAGTTGGCGGTGTTGGTCCATGTCCATTTCGAGTCGTTGGCCTGCGAGAGGGTTGTCGAGTTAGTGTCGTTGTTCACGATATCGCTATGGAACGTATAGCTATAGCTGTGGATGAAAGCCGCGTCATAGTCAAGACCGAAGTTTGAGCGGAGCAACAGACCCTTGATGGGTTTGATGTCGATATAAGCGTTGCCGAAGAGTCGCCATACGTTGAGGGCGTTGTCGCGGTTGAATGCAAGTTCGCGGAGAGGGTTCTGACGGTCGGCCATACTACCTACAGGGCCGGCGTAAGTTGTGCCGTCAACCTCGTATACGGGCACTGCCGAAGGCATCTTGAGAGCATTCTCCAGAGGCTGGCAGTCAACCTGGTCGGTATATGTGAGGGTGAAGTTCTCACCTACAGTCACCACCGGCGAGATGTTGAACGAGGTGTTCATACGGGCGGCGATGTTCTCGAAGTTGGTGTATTTGAGGATACCCTCGTTACGCTTGTAGCCGAGTGAGAAGAAGGCTGAGCCCTTCTCGGAAGCTCTCGACACTGAAGCGTCGTAGTGCTGTGAGAAACCGGTGCGTGAGATTTCGTCGAGCCAGTCAGTGTTGGAGAGCATCATTGTGCGCTTGTTGTTGATATAGCCGTCATAGTAACCGTTGACGGTATAATTCTGATAAGCGCCCGTTGCGATGTTATACACAGAGATGGGATAGCCTGTGGGTGCGTTGAGGTTAAGACCGTAGCTTGAGGCATAGGCTGCGGGGTCGAGACCGTCGTTGAGGGCCGCCTGGGCCATTGCGGTGGCATACTCCGGAGTGTTGAGGAGCTTCATCTTTGACTGGCCATTGTAGAACTGTGTCGTGAAGTTGGCCGAGAAGCTTACGTCAATCTTGTTGTTGGCAGAAGACTTACCCTTCTTTGTGGTGATGATGATCACACCATTTGCCGCACGTGAACCATAGATAGAAGCCGAGGCGGCATCCTTGAGCACCTGCATGCTCTCGATATCGTTCATGTTGAGAGAGTTCAGAGTGGCGGTTGTGGGCACTCCGTCGATTACGAACAAGGGGTCCTGCGAAGCGTTGAACGAACCGATACCACGTATTCTCACCGAACCTGTGCCGCTTGGCGAACCGTTGGCAGTCACGGTCATGCCCGGCACTTTACCCTGGAGCGCGCGCATCGGGTCGCTGTCGGGCGAAGTCTCGAGGTCTCTTGTGGCCACAACAGATACAGAACCGGTGAGGTCGGCCTTGCGGACTGTCTGGTAACCTACAACGACAAGTTCGTCGAGCAGACCGGAGTCTTCAGTAAGGAGGATAGTCATTTCCGGCTCCGCCTTCACCTCCACAGTCTGGAAGCCTACATAAGAAACTTTAAGGAGTGAGCCCTCCGGAACAGAGAGGGTGAATTTACCGTCGATGTCGGTGGCAGTGCCCTTCTTGTTGACCTCACACATGACTGTGGCGCCAATCAGGGGCTCATCATCCACCACTGATACCACTGTACCGTGAACGGTGATTTCTTGGGCCTGCATCATGACTGCTGTGAGCAGGAGCATGATCGCACTAAGAATTCCTTTTTTCATGTTATGTTAGTTTTGGTTAAAATTTCTGCCGCAAAGTTAATAATTAAATGAGGGGGCGACTTATAACCGATGTTGTAGTGACTATTAAAAAAATTGTAAAGGCCCGATTTTTGATATTCTTCACAACAAATGTTGCAGCCGCCGCGCGTTTTTTGCAAGAAATCGGCTTGCATGAAAGAGACCTCCGCATCCGAGTCGCTCAACAATGAGCTGCCGGGAAGAGTGCTCCAAGGCATCTACACACCTTCCCGACAATCTCAATTCATGACGATTGTTGTGAGAATGTGTGTTAAATATCTACCAGAGATATTGTTTTTAAACAAATAATTTATAATTTTGCAGTGGTAGACTGTCAACGGTTTCAATCAGTCTGCCCGATATCTTTTGAATACATCAGCTCACGATATACACCGCATATGCATTGCGTGTATGATTTTTATTATCTACCATCTGTTATCTCTTCCCCTCTGCATGGGCAACCCCATATCATTCAGCAGCGGCGGTGAGACGCTTTTTGTTGAATGTGAGAAAGCGATATCTTCCAGGAGATACGATATACTGTCGGAGAAAGGATTGGCTCTTACACGCCTGGGGCAATCACAGAAAAACCGTAATGAGGAAATTGCGGGGACAGCCCTGCGTCTTCATTCACTCATATGTGTGCGCGATACGTCAGATTTTACCATTCAGATTGAGAACCTCATTAATGAAGCTCCTAAATACAAGGATTCGGATATCCGTACTTACGGAGTTCTGATGCGCACCATCTCATCCTATTATCAGCGTATTCTCAACGACTATTCCCAGGCACTCCATTATGCGACAGAGTATCTCGAATCAACACGCATAAACGGTGACCGCAATGGGGAGGCGTCTGCATTATCTGCAATAGCGAGCATATATTTTCAGAAACAGGATGATTCCGGATGGTCTTATGCGGTTGAAAGTTATGAATTGGCAAAGGAAATAGGCAACCTCTCCACACGTTACGTGGCAAGTTGCAATATGGCCAACTACCTTTACAACAAAAAACAGATAGAAGAGGCCATGAAATACCTTGAAGAGGCACGTGGTTTTGCCATCCGCGCCGGGCTGGAATCAGAGGAAAGCTATATAAATTCCTTCTTCGGGGATATCTACAATTGTATGGATGAACCGGATAAGGCTGAGGAGTCTTACATTGCAAGTCTTGTTGAGAAACCATATACTTCAAATTTCGATAAAGTGTATTCCCATATATGCTATGCGATGTTTCTGATTGACCGTGGACGTCTTGACGAGGCCCTCACGCAGCTCACGAGCGCCGGAAAGAAGGCAGATCAGTATAAGGTGTCGATTTTTCAGAAGGAGATTTTTTTACTCATGTCAAGGATTTATGAGAAGAAGAGAGATTTTGCCCGGAGTCTTGAATACTACAAGAAGTACTCTCAGATAACACTTGAATTATTTTCCGAACAGAAAGAGAGGGAATTCTCCATACTTCATTTACGCAACAAGGTGTCAGAAGAGGAGCGTAAAAATATGAGTAACCACCTTGAACTGGTGAAACGTGGACGCATCATCATCCTTCTTTCCGTTATAAGTCTGATAACTTTTTTCATACTTGCGGGTGGTGTGTTCTATCACCATCACAAAATGCGCGGATATAAGCAGACGATAGCCCGTTATCTTGATAATGCCCGAGAAGAGCAACGTCTGCGCCGACAGCTTGAGGCGGTCTCGGCTTCTCATTCCGAACGTGCATCTGGAGGATTGAATATAGAGAAATCTGCGGAGATTTTCCAGAATCTTGAGTCAATGATGAAATCGGAGAAGATTTATCGCGACTGTTCCCTTTCGCTCGATAAGGCAGCTGGACTTCTGTCTACCAATCGGACATATCTGTCGCAAGTAGTGAATGAAAAATCCGGGAAATCATTCTCTACCTATGTCAATGAATACCGTCTTAATGAAGCAGTGGAGCTTCTCTCAGATACCGGTAATCATGCTTCTTTGAAGGAAATCGGAATCCAGGTAGGATTTTCATCCCCTTCAAACTTTTACACACTCTTCCGTCAGCGTGTCGGTGTGTCTCCATCAATATTCAGAAGCAATGTCAAAAATATAGAAGATGATATTCAAAATCGTCAATTAGATAATCAAGATTAACAATTGACGAATTAAACGACCGAATATTTTACTATTTCTATATTTTTAAAGTAAATTTGAGGCCATAACCGATATCGGTATTTAACTTAATTACTAACCGCATATGAGGAAATCCACACTACTTCTTAGCGCTCTCATAGGTTGCTCTACGTGGGCAATCGCTTCAGAGCCGTCAGTGATTGAGATTCCGGCCAACTTCGATGCTTGGAATCTTAACTTTCAGTTTCCACTTGAAAAGCTACCTCTTCCGGAGAACAAAGTTCCTTCAAGAAAGCAGTCTCTTATTCCAGGCAGGTTGAACACCTTCCGTAAGGATGCCACCGGTGTCACCGAGTATTTCGCGGTTGCACAGAAGTTTCACCGAAGCTACACCTTCATGTATGATGGCGGTGACATAATTACCTATCCCATCGACATAAAAGTGGATGGAGACCAGGTGACAATCAGCAAACTGTTCAATCTTGAGGCACAGTCTACTGATTGGTCAAAAGGTGTGGACTATGATGTGACGGGTACATATGACGCATCAACCGGAACCATCACCATTCCGACCCCATCCAACTTCAACAACGCCACGATAGCCGGTCTGATTGGAGATTATTATACTGAGGTGCTTGTGGCCGGAACAGTTACAGAGGATGGAAAACTCGTTCCGAAAGACAATTTAGTGCTCAAAGTAACAGGAGATTTTGAGGCTATCTCCACTGATGACCACTTCGGCATCATGAACTATACCAACGATGGAAGTACCATCTACGGCACCCAAGCCCTTTACCGTGGGTTCTATGCCACTCTTCCATCCAATGAGCCTAAACTCATCGCATTCAACGAGAGTTATATTTTCGGAGATTCGTTCCCCAACCAGGGGACTTCCGGAACCTTCTCAGTGGTAAATGTCAGTGATGTCGATGTTGACTTCGTGACTGAGGTGGAATCAGACGATGACTCATTTTCTGTAAATCCTGAGGCCGGGTCCATAGCACCCCGTTCAGTGCAAGATTTCACAGTATCCTTCCTTCCCAAAGAGACTGGAGAATATGAAGGGATGCTTATGATTGAATATGATGGTGACAAAGAGTCTACTGAGCCAATCTATGTCCTTTATGGCGCTAACGCAGTCCCGACTCCTGATTACTCGGAGATTATCAAAAACGGAGCCTTCAATTTCATGACCAATATCGAATTTCCCTTCGAGATGGTCAATCTTGCTGATGGAACCCGTGCTGCACGTTCAACCACCAACGGGCAATTTGGTACTTCAAAATTGACAGTTGAATTTGAGGTGCCGGAAGGTAATCTCGGTGTATTCTCATGGAAAGGGGAGTCTGTAAATGAGAATTACTGGTATCAGAATGCCGGCGGTTACTTCATCGACGATGCCGACGAAGCAGCCTTCTCCGCGACCGGGACAACCACTATCGACGGCAGCTTAGAGTTTGCACCCGGCAAACACTCAGTGCGCTTCCAGTATGATGGCCTTGCCTACACCGGAAATGTGAAGAATGGTCTTTACGTATATGATCTTGAACTTGTCAGCAGTCCTGCAGATGCGTTGGCAGTAGTCATTGAGACCCCGGAGGTAATACTCAATAATCTCCTTATCACAGATGAGAGTGGAGTGAGTGCAGAGGGTAGGATTATAATCCGCAACAAAGGACTGGAGAACCTTGGAGTAAGCTCCATTAAATCATCTGACAGTCATTTTGTCGCATCGGCTCCAAATGTATTGGTTGGTATGCTGGAGACAATCGAGATTCCTGTGATATTCAATACCCTCGAGCCGGGAGAATACAATTCAGAGATTACCATCGACACAACAGCTGGGATTGTAACCGCAAATGTAAAGGTTATCGTTCGCAAGATGGCCGATTTCACTTCTGTAGTAACAGAAGGTTCCGAATGTGTGACTGGATTCTCAACCGATGCGTCTTATCCGTTTGAGGTGGAGAATGGTGTGGCATACAATGTCAATTCAGGGGAAGCTGATGAGGTGGCTACCAATTCATGGTTCCAGATAGACTTTACAATCCCCGATGGAAAGATGGGTTACATTCATTGGGATGGCGTATCTAATGGCAATATACCTGACCCGACAAATACCTGGGGTGGAGACTATACATATATCGAGATACATCATCCCCTGGTGACAGGCGGCTTATGCGCTTACGGTGAAAACGCCGATGCCGGTTCGACCCTCTTCACTAATACTTCCGGTTGGGAGAACTACCTTACCTGTGTACCGGGAGATCATTATGTCAAATTTGCATTCCAGAAGAATGGCGACGGCATCATTTCCGAAAGAGACCGTGTTGAACTCTCGAACTTCCGTATCGAGATAAAGGATTTCAAGGAATTTGATGTAGAGGCAGACAAGACTGAGCTTGAATTCGAGCCGATATATGTAGGTGATAACCGCTATCTCACAGCCACTGTCAACCTGAAGAATACCGGCAGTAATCCTCTGGAAATCATCGACTGCACATCCGACCATCCCTTCTATGGTGTTGTTCCTGACAACCTCTTCCCCGTTCAGTGGGATAAAACACAGGCAGTCACTGTATGGTTCTATCCATCGGAGGAGGGTGAGTTTGAAGGGACTGTAACCTTCAACACAAACGCCGGGCCTGTCGATATACATTGTTACGGCACAACCAAAGAGGCAGAGGGTATTCTTCTTATCGGAGACGTGGAGAACGATGCATCTGACGGATGGAGTTTCTACGATGCCGACCGTGACGGAAACTGCTGGAGTCTCGGTACAGCCCTTTGGTATGAGATGCCCGAATGGGTACACAGTGGAGTACAATGCTTCGGTTCACCATCTTGGGATCAGTACGGCGCAATGGCTCCCGACAACTGGCTGTTCTCACCGGCAGTTTTAATACCTGAAGATGGCGCGATGCTTCGTTGGTATGCAGCCGCTCATCACCACGAGCGTTATGCCGAGCATTACAGCGTCTATATCACCACACCTGAGCAAATTGCCAATCCCGATAATCTCAACAGCCTTGAGGCAGCCTTCTCCGAGACTTTGACTGCGGAATCGGCCGATGTATGGCAGGAGCGTACAATAGATCTTGCTGACTATGCATCTGAGAATATAATTATAGCATTCCGACACCATGAGACAGACGGCCAGTATGTGCTCAAGATTGATGACATTTTTGTATACGAGATGGATAAATGGAACACTCTTACCGGTGTTGAGTCAGTCAACTCAGACGCAAATGTTGTGTCAACTGAAATCTACGACCTCAACGGTTTGCGCAAACGTGGTCTGATGAAAGGTGTCAACATCATCCGGACAACACTTAGCGACGGCAGCGTGAAAACTTCAAAAATCATCGTGAAATAATTAGCACACAACAATGAGAAAGCTTATTCTGACAATCATAGTATGCATGGGTCTCTTCGGGACCCTGCATGCCCAGATTTCCGATGTCAATGTCGGATACTGCGGTGGCGAAGTCGCATCGAAAGGCACAATCAAATGTCCGGATGCAGATTCCTGGATTTCAGGAGCAATATATATTCCGGCAGGTACACTTAATACATACGCCGGCAATCAGATTAACGGTATCAAAGCTGGCCTTGCATCCAAGCTCAAAATCACAGAGCTGAAAGTATGGCTTCGTTCATCACTCGACAGCGAGAACCTTGTAGAGAAGACCATAACCATAGACACCGACCCCAAACTTGCAAAAGGTTGGAATGAGGTGAAATTCGATACACCATGGGATATTCCCGTAGATTCAGAAAACGGTGTATATGTGGGCTTCTCATTCTATCAGGAGATGGTGTCGTACGCACTCGCCACAATTCCTCAGCCATACGAGAATGGCCTCTTTATCCAGTTTGGCGACGGTGAATGGGAAGACCATTCAAATGAAGGGACACTCTGTGTCGAAGCGCTCGTAAGCGGAGACAAGCTTCCCAGGATAAATGCGGCTCTGACGGCACTCTCTGTGCCCGAAATCTATATCATTGACCGTGGTACGATGGAAATCGGAGGCACCGTGCAGAACATGGCGACCCACACAATCACAGGATTTGATGTGAATGCCATCGTGAATGGTGAGAAGGTAGGTACAGCTCACGTTGACAGCAATATTGAATACAGCAAGAGCGGACAGTTTACAGTAACCTTGCCGCTTGGCATTACCTCTATCGGTGACGGCACCGGAGAGGTGACTGTAAACATTGACAATATCAATGGAGATGTAGATGAGAATCCGGCAGACAATACCCTATCTGCCAGTTTCAAGATTGTGCAGCATGATTTCAAACGCCGTATCTTTGTGGAGGAATTCACCACAGAGCAGTGCCCCAACTGTCCGCGTGTATCCACCTACATGCACGATGCTCTTGAGAAAGACCAATTCAAAAATGATGTTATCGTGGTGTGCCACCATTCAGGCTTCAATACCGATTGGTTGACATCTTCATTTGATACCGCCTATCTCTGGCTTTTCAACTCCAACGGCACATACGCGCCTGCAATGTCGGTAGACCGTGATCCACGAGGGGATACAACCCCAATATGGTGTCCGTCATCATCCAATGATATGGAGAGCGTCTGGCTCAAAGCGCTTAATGAGCCGGCATTGGTATCTCTCAACATAACAGCCACGATAGATGAGGAAAATGAGAACCATATTACAGTGAATGTATCAGGAGCAAAATCAATCGATGAGCTTTGTGAGAATCCTATGATAACTGTTTATATTGTAGAGGATAACATAACAGCGCGTTTGCAGGCAGGGGCCTCAGGCACCTATATCCATCAACATGTCAACCGCGCCGTAAATTCTACATGGGGTGTGCCGGTTGAATTCAACGGAGATGATTATGATTATAGTTGCGAGTTTAATCTTACCAACACCTGGAAGAGGGATGATCTTCAGATTGTAGCTATGATTGGCAACTACAATTATGCTGATGCCACTGACTGTGTTGTGAAGAATGCCAACATGGTGTCTCTGAAAGATATCGAGACCGGTGTGAGAGGTATATCAGATGATAATGAAGCGGAGACTATAATATACACTCTTTCCGGCATTAGGGTCAGCGGGAAGGATCTGACACCGGGCATATATATACGTAAGACCGGTACCAGAATCGAGAAATTCATCATACATTAACCACATTCAATTAATTGTAAGAGGGCGTGTCATAATTCAATTAAGACACGCCCTTCTTCGGTATAGGCTGATGGGTTAAAACCATGATTACACAAGTGTAGGCAACATGATAACATCAATTGTCGTCCATTGATTCAATCCCAGATTGAATCAATGGCGAAGATCTCGAGGGTGGGGACGCGCAGGCGGTTGCCGTTGAGGCTGAATTCCGTGCCGGCGTTGAGGTCGCGCCCAAGAGAATAGGAGAAGAGACCATCCTCGACGAATACCTCGGCTGAGGTGCGGTCGATGTAGAGGTCGGCGTCGAGCGTCATGCTCGTGGGATCCTGCGGCGAATAGAACCAGCCGTTCAGGGTGTTGCCGTTCATGTCGTAGTCGATGAGACGCTGGCGACCCAAGCTCAATGAGGCGTCGGTGGCATGCGACAGCTCGATGCTCAGACGTATGCGGAGACGGTCAGAGCCGTTGTAACGCCTGATAATCTCATTGGCCTGCTCCTGGGTGAGGTTCTCCCAGCGGCCTAATGAATGGCAGAGCTGTTCCACCTCCTTCACCGGCTTGCTTGCCAGACGCGGACCATCTTTTGTGGTGCGCAGGGTGAGCTCCGTGGGGAGAAGCATCATGCCGTTGAAATTCATGCCGGGATGCCCTATGCGGCTCCAGCTGATCTGTATGCGGCGTCCGTCGGAGTCCGGGATGTTGTTGAAGGTCTGGGCGGCATAGCCTGTCCCGGCCGTGTAACGGTGCTTGCCGGATACCGGAGTGAAGGTCTCGCCGTCGAAATTCCCTAACATATATGTGCCTGAGGCGCCATACATCACCCAAAGCTTGTTCTGCGGATTCCCGTCTACAGGAAGCTCGAAGAGGTCGGGACACTCCCAGAAACCGGTGACGTGCGATTTATACTCCCAGTCGCGCAGGTTGGCCGATGTGTAGAATGAATGGCCGTCACGTTCGTTAAGCACCATCACCCAATGGTCGCCATACTTGAATACCTTGGGATCACGCGTGTCGCCGCTCTCCCATTTCTCCTTGCTGTCGATTACCGGATTACCCTCATATTTGGTGAAGGTGCGTCCGTTGTCGAGACTGTAGGCTATACCTTGCATCTGACGGCCGGGTGCCGCTATGGTGTAGGCTGCCACCATGGCCGGTTTCGATTTCTTTCCGAAGCCTGAATCATTGTCATGGTCAATCACGGCTGTGCCGGAGAACATTGTGCCCAGTGCATCCGGATGAAGCGCTGTGGGGAGTTCCTGCCAATGGATGAGGTCGGTGCTCACGGCATGGCCCCAGTGCATATTCTCCCAATCGCGCTCATAGGGATTATGCTGATAGAAAAGATGATACTCACCATCATGCCAGATAAGTCCGTTGGGGTCGTTGATCCATCCGCGACGGGTGGTGAAGTGAAACTGCGGACGGTTTGCCTCATGATAGATGAGCGACTGGTCGGGGATGGTGTCGGCCTGACGGAAGAGGTCGGCATCCTTGAGGTGGTCAGGCATCTCAATGGTGATTTTCTTCCCTTTAAGATTCTCCACATCCTTGAATACCCAGTAATCGGGGGTGCCGTCGGTGAGGCGGATATTGAGGGGTATCGCCTCCCCCTTCTCGGGACGGAGAGTCATCCTTACACGGTCGACCGAATGCGACACCGGGAAATGAAGATAGCGGTGCTGAATCTTCACAGTGTGTTCCGCCCCATAAGCGGCGGAGAGTAGAGAGAGTAGAGATAATGAGCCTAAAACTACTGATTTGTACATGTTGTATATGGTAGGTTGAAAAGAATAATGCTGATGAAAGTGCCCCGGAGCTATCGGGGGTAATGGCGGGGGTAATCAGGAGATGGCCCCTGATTACTTACCTGTGAGCTTGGCACGGGTCTCGGAGGGTGTCTCCCCGTAAGCCTCGCGATAGCACTTGGTGAAATAGGCCGGGGTGGAGAAGCCCACTTCATAGCCTATCTCGCTGATGCTCTTCTCGGTGGAGGTTACCAGCATACGCGCCCTCTTCAGGCGTAGGCTGCGCATGAGCTCTACAGGGGAATAATTGGTGAGAGCCTTTATCTTGCGGTAGAACTGGGTTCTCTCCAGCCCCATCTTCGCGGCCAGACTGTCGACCGAGATCTCGCTGTTACCCATCTCGGCAGTAAAAAGCTCGATAAAGCGGTTATAGAACTCACTGTCGATGTCGCCTTGGCGTTTTGTATTGTTAGATATCTCCTTCTGGACTTTCTCTTTCGACTTCTCCGGTGCGGAGGGGGCTGCTGTTGTCTGCCAGACGCTCTTTATACGCTTGCGGTTCTCGATAAGGCTTCGGCAGCGGGCTTTCAGCACGTCGGTCGAGAATGGTTTCGACAGATAAGCGTCGGCACCGCTCTCATACCCCTGCACTCTCTGCTCATCCATGCTGCAGGCAGTGAGCATAAGTACAGGAATATGTGAGGTGGAGACCTCCTCCTTGAGGTGACGGCAACACTCCAGGCCATCCATACCCGGCATCATGACATCACATATTATGACATCCGGCACATATTTCGCGGCTTTATTGATACCCTCGCTTCCTCCGGGAGCCTGCACCACATTATAATCGTTACCCATCAGTGAGGATACCATCTGGCGTATGTCGCGGTTATCGTCGATAATGAGCAACACCGGTTTATCCTCATTGAAATTGGTCTCGGTGTCGATATCCTCGAGCTCAGCCACGGCTGTTGCGGCATCGATATGCTTCACCACCTCCGGAGCCTGCGTCTCGACGTGGGTGACAGGAATCCTGACAGTAAATTCCGACCCCTTGTTAAGCTCACTCTCAACCGATATCGAGCCGCCATGCAGCTCCACGAAGGCCTTTGCCAGCGACAATCCTATGCCCGAGCCTTTAGGATGCACACGGTCAACCTGATAGAAACGGTCGAAGATATTACCCAGATCGCGTGTGCTGATACCCTCGCCTGTATCTTTCACCCTGATAGTCACCATATTGTCGGTATGTTCATAGATTACCGTGATGTCGCCATTGTCAGGGGTATACTTGAAGGCGTTTGAAACCAGATTGAAGAAGACCCTCTCCATCTTCTCAACATCCACGGCGAGAGTCGCCTCACACTCCCCCTCGAGTTTGAGCGAGAGATGAATGTCGCGTTTACGGGCAATCTGGTAGAACGATTCCATCCAGTCGTCAAGGAGTGTAGGCAGATTCACCTCAGAGAGGTGGAGATCGAGTTTCCCATTCTCATATTTGCGGAAATCAAGAATCTGATTTATAAGACGTTGTAGAATCTTTACATTCTTGTCGGCAATCTTTATCAGTGAATGTTGTGAGGGGGTGAGATTATCTGCTCCCGCCAGCTGGGCCACAGGTTCGGCAATAAGCGTCAGGGGGGTACGGAGGTCGTGCGAGACGTTGGTGAAGAATACCAGTTTCGACTGGGTTGCCTCCTGCAGGCGATGGTTGAGCTCCTTCTGCTTGTCGCGCTCCTCCTCCAGGCGATGGTTAAGCTCCTTCTGCTTGTCTCGTTCCTCCTCCAGGCGATGGTTGAGCTCCTTCTGCTTGTCGCGCTCCTCCTGCAGACGGTGGTTGAGCTCCTTCTGCTTATCGCGTTCCTCCTGCAGCATACGGTTACGTTCCATAAGCTGTCCCTGATGACGGCGGTTCTGCCAGAAACTGCGGAGCACAAGGAAGAGCAGACCGCACACCAGCACCAAGATTATGATACTGGCATAGAAGAGGATAGTCTGCGAGGAATGCTGTGCCCAGTAATCGTCAATCTGCCCCTTCAGCACACGCATCTTGGTGGTTTCGGCCACAAGATTCTCATTCTGCAGCAGCAGGATATCGGCATTCGACTTATCGACGGCAGAGGAGGCCGGAATCAGGACCTCCTTCTCATACGGCTCACCCTTAAGAATCTTCAGCGCAGTCTGGATAAGGCGATGTCCCTCGGTAGGATAAAGGAAGGTTGCATCAATGACACCATCCTCAACCGCCTGTATGCCGATATTAGGGGCGGCGTCGATACCTATTATCCTGATGCTGTCGCGTCCTAACCTGCGGGCCACTTCAGCGGCTCCGATAGCCATACGGTCGTTATGGGCGAAAATCAGGTTAACCTCCGGATAGAGCGGAAGGAGGGAATCGGCCGCGTGTATGGCCTCCTCCTGGTTCCAGTCGCCCGGCACGGAGGCCACGATGCTTCCACCCTTGGCCAGAAGCTCAGTGCTGAAACCCTCATGGCGGTCTTCGGCCGGAGTGGAGCCCGGCAGACCGAATATCTCGAGAGCCTTGGCCCCTCCCCCCAACAGATGCAAGGCATAATGGGCGGCACTCTTTCCGAGTCCCTTGTCATCCACCCCGATACGGGCTGTGTAACGGTCGGAAGCCGGGTTGATATTGCGGTCGAAGATAATCACAGGAATCCCTTTGTCATACACCTCCTCTATGATGGGGGTGAGGGCGTCCGCCTCGTTGGGCGACACGATGATGATGTCGAACTTATTGTCGGCGAAATATCGTATATCCTCCGTCTGTTTTATATTGCTGTCATCGGCCGAGCGGATCTCCACCTCAGCATCCTCGTGCATCATGATCTCACGCAGAATCTCGTCGTTCATCTTGGCGCGCCAGTCATCCTGGCTGCATTGCGACACGCCTATGCGCCAGGTCTTTTCACGGGCGCAGCCCATCAGGCTGAGAGTGATTAATATGTAGGTTAACCATTGCAGAAGCCGTTTCATGAAACAGTTGATTTTAGGGTGAACTATGTAGTAGAATTTGATTTGTGGCACAAAATTAAGTAAAAATCCTATGAAAAATAATGTATAACGTATTAAAAATCTGACTTTACAACAAAAATGATATGGTTTGCACTAAATTTTATAGGTGGGAGGGGCGCAAAAGTTGTAGCTTTGCATTGCCGACCCGGAACAGGGTAAGCATGTATAAAGGTTAATTTAGTTATTGATGGTTATCCCTTGAGGTGGGAAAGATTATTTAGGTTCATTTTTTAATAGAAAATCTAACAGCAATGAAAAAGATATCGACAATCCTGACAACAGCCCTCATGACCGGGGCAGCCGCATTCCTCCCGGCCGGCGCATCAGCCGGCGACGGTGTGAAGGTAGAGCACTTAGGTCTCAACAATACGCTCGTGCGCGTCACGGGCGATGCCCCCTGCCTGATACTCCCCGTGCAGGAGAGCAGCGATGACGCACGCATAAATGTGCTTGTCGACGGCAAGCTTGCCGAAACAATATATGTGCGCCTCGCCCAGTCGAAGACCGACTATACGGTTCCCTTCGACCTTTCCCGCTTCAACGGACACGATGTTGTTCTCGACGTGGTGGCCAACCATAACCGCAGCTCCCTCCGAGAGGCGAAGGATGCCGTGTGCTGGGAAGCTATTCATCTCGCCGACGGCTTCGACACCACCGACACCGAGACCCGTTACCGCCCCTCATACCATCACACCCCCCTCTACGGCTGGATGAACGACCCCAACGGTATGTTCTATAAAGATGGTGTGTGGCACCTCTACTACCAGTATAACCCCTATGGCTCGAAATGGCAGAACATGACCTGGGGACATTCATCATCGACCGACCTCATCCACTGGAAGCATGAGCCTATAGCGATACGTCCCGACGGTCTCGGCTACATCTTCAGCGGCAGCTGCACCATCGACAGGAATGGCACAGCCGGCTTCGGGAAGGATGCCGTGATTGCCCTCTTCACCTCAGCCGGTGTGAGCCAGATGCAGAGCCTCGCCTCAAGCACCGACAACGGCACAACCTTCGCCGTGTATCCCGGCAACCCTATCCTGACTCTCGAGAGTGAGGCGCGTGACTCCAATATGTTCTGGAACGACGCCACCGGTGAATGGAATCTTGTGCTCGCACATGCACTCGACCGCGAGATGCTCCTCTTCACATCGCCCGACCTCAAGACATGGACTCTCCAGAGCGCATTCGGCAAAGGTGAGGGTGAGCAGGAGGGTGTGTGGGAATGCCCCGACCTCTTCAAACTCCCCGTGGCCGACAGCGACAAGGGTGAGAAATGGGTGCTCCTCTGCAATATCAATCCCGGCGGCCCCTTCGGCGGGAGCGCCACACAATATTTCATCGGTGACTTCGACGGCCATAAATTCACAGCCGACACAGATGCCAACGGCAAGATACCTACCAAATGGATGGACTTCGGCAAAGACCATTACGCCACGGTGAGCTGGAGCGACGCTCCCGACAACCGCCGCACCGTAATCGGCTGGATGAGCAACTGGCAGTATGCCGCCGACGTGCCCACCACACAGTTCCGCAGCGCCAACACACTCCCCCGCGAGGTATGGCTCTTCACCCAGCCCGACGGTCAGACTTATCTCGCCTCCTCCCCATCGCCCGAGGTGGACGCCCTGAGAGGGAAGAGTGTTGCCTCCATCTCCAGAAAGACACTCGGCAGCAAGCCGATAAACGCCACACTTCCCGTGGAGAATGACGGAATATGCGAGATAACCGCCACTGTCGATGGCAAGAATGCCGGAAAAGTAATCTTCACTTTATCCAACAAAGTGGGTGACGAGGTTGTTATGACCTATGAGGTTAAAACACATACCATGTCAATGGACCGCACTCACAGTGGTATTGTCGACTTCAGCGAGAACTTCCCCGCAGTGACAGTCTCACCTACCTTCGAGACTGACGGCCGCATACGCCTTCGTCTCTTCATCGACCGTTCAAGCATTGAGCTGTTCGGCAATGACGGCCGGTTCGTGATGACCAATCTCGTCTTCCCCAATTCACCCTACACCACACTCAGTGTGAAGGCAGAGGGGGGAAAAGGTGCCTTGGAATCGCTTAAGGTCTACAATATCAACAAATAACATCAAGTCAACCATATTCACGCAAATACCACATGGAAATGTCAACCACCCTCCCGACAGCTAAAAGAAGCTCACTGCTGCAGTTCATACCGGTGATGCTCTGCTTCTTCGCCATGGGCTTCGTCGATCTTGTCGGCACAGCCTCCAACTATGTGCAGAAAGATCTTGGTCTCACCGACTCCCAGGCCAACCTCTTCCCCTCGCTCGTATTCTTCTGGTTCCTCCTCTTCTCGGTGCCCACCGGAATGCTGATGAACCGTATCGGGCGCAAGAAGACCGTGCTGATTAGTCTTTTGGTCACCACTGTGTCGCTCATCATCCCCATCACAGGCGACGGCTACTACACAATGCTGGCCTCCTTCTCACTCCTTGGCATAGGCAACGCCATCATGCAGACCTCACTCAATCCGCTGGTGACCAATCTTATAAGCGGTGACAAGCTTGCATCCACCCTCACCTTCGGCCAGTTTGTCAAGGCTATCGCCTCCTTCCTGGCACCGGTGATCGCAGCCTGGGCCGCCACCACCTACCTCCCCACCTTCGGGCTTGGCTGGCGCGCGCTCTTCGTAATCTACGCCATCGTGAGCGTGCTCTCCGTGTCGGCACTCGCCGCCACTCCCATCGAGGAGGAGCGGCCTGATAAAGTGTCAGGTGTGAAGGAATGTCTCAAACTTCTCGGCACCCCCTTCATCCTTCTCTGCTTCCTCGGCATAATGTGCCACGTAGGTATCGACGTGGGCACCAACACCATCGCTCCCAAGATACTCATGGAGCGTCTCTCGCTCCCTCTTGAGGATGCCGGATTCGCAACCGGAGTCTACTTCATCTTCCGCACCATCGGCTGCTTCACCGGCGCATTCGTGCTCCGCTACGTATCTCCCCGTCTCTTCTTCGCCATCAGCGCGATAATGATGGGTGTGGCGTGTGTGCTTCTCTTCTCAGCCTCCACCCTGAGCATGATCTATGTAGGTATAGCTCTCGTAGGTTTCGGCAACTCCAACATCTTCTCAATCATCTTCTCACAGGCACTCATAGCCTCACCTAAAGAGAAGAACGAGGTGTCAGGCCTCATGATCATGGGCTTGTTCGGCGGTACGGTGTTCCCCCTCGCCATGGGCTACGCCAGCGACTTCACAGGCGACCAGACAGGAGCCATCGCCATCATGTGCATACCGGTGGTTTACCTCATCTACTTCATCACCCGCATCAAGAAAGCTTAAGGTAGGCTGAGAGAAAAACGGAAACATTAACCAAAACAAAATCTATAGATAATTATGGCAGATCAGAAATATGTAGTCGGGATGGGCGAGGCCCTGTGGGACGTACTTCCCGAAGGTAAAAAGATAGGTGGCGCACCCGCCAATTTCGCTTACCACGTGTCGCAGTTCGGACTTCCCAGTTGTGTTGTGAGCGCGGTAGGAGATGATCAGCTTGGCCGTGAGATACTCGACAATTTCAACGCCAAGAAGCTCAACATGCTCATCGACACCGTGCCCTACCCCACCGGCACAGTGCAGGTAGAGATTGACCAGGCCGGCATACCCCAGTATGACATCAAGGAGAACGTGGCCTGGGACAACATCCCCTTCACCCCCGCGCTCGAGAACCTTGCGAAGAATACAAAAGCCGTATGCTTCGGCTCGCTTGCGCAGCGCAATATTGTTTCGCGTGAAACCATCGGCAAGTTCCTCGACGCCATACCTGCCGAGAACGACGCGCTGAAGATATTCGACATCAACCTCCGCCAGGGCTTCTTCACCAAAGAGACCATCTGCGAGTCGATGGAGCGTTGCAACATCCTCAAGATCAACGACGAGGAGCTTGTCACCATCAGCCGTCTCTTCGGATATCCCGGAATTGACCTTCAGGACAAGTGCTGGATTCTCCTCGGCAAATACAATCTCAAGATGCTCATACTCACCTGCGGAGTCAACGGCAGCTACGTCTTCACCCCCGGTAAGGTGTACTTCCGTCCTACACCCGTTGTGGAGGTTGTCGACACTGTCGGCGCCGGCGATTCATTCACCGCAGCCTTCATCTCAAGCATCCTGAAAGGGAAGAGCGTCGACGAAGCCCATGACTGTGCCGTGCGCACATCAGCCTTTGTATGCACATGTGCCGGTGCTATGCCCGAACTTGACATCATAGCGCTTGAGGGCTGTTGAGCCGTTAGCAAGTAAATCAATATTCCACATATATCTTAGAAAGAGAGGTGGCGTTACCCCGTTTTGAGGGTAGCGCCACCTCTCTTTCTGTGTTTTATCTGCCAGACTGCCATAAAATGAGGGTGTGGAGTGTAAGTGTCATGTAGAAAATATTATGCCTTAAACTGACATATCGAGCTAACTATTTCATATAAATTTGGAACAAAATGATTATGCTTAACATTTATTAACTATTAAAACTGTTGTTATTTAAAATTCATCCCCTAACTTTGCGGCTTTAAAAATGGAAAATTAGTAATAGCTTAACAGATTTTAATATAAAAATGAGAAGTTAGTGCGCTTGAAAGTGACATTGGTTTAAAGTTGCTTCATTCATGAGAGTTCATTTTGTAGAAAGGTCTATTAAGGGATATTAATAATAGTGTTAAAAGATTTTAGTAATGAGTGGTATTTAACAAAGAAGAGTATGAGAAAACTGTTTTTGTTCCTGTTTGCTCTCCTGACAGTGTCCTTAGGCGTTATGGCGCAAGGACGCACTGTGAGTGGAGTGGTGTATTCAAGCGCTGACAATGAGCCGGTGATAGGCGCGTCGGTGATGGTGGTAGACACCCAGCTTGGCACGGTGACCGACCTTGACGGGCGGTTTGTAATCAACGATGTGCCCGCCTCCGCCAAATTCATCAAGGTCAGCTATGTGGGTATGATGACCGAAGAGCTCCCCATCACCAAAGGTGAGATCAAAGTTATTCTCGGTCTCAGTTCCGAACTTCTTGATGAGGTGGTTGTGACGGCACTCGGCATATCAAGAAACGAGCGCACCTTAGGCTACGCAGCCACCCAGGTGAATGGAGCTGACATTGAGCGCGCACGCACCACCAACGTCATGGAGGCCCTGCAGGGTAAGGTGGCCGGCTTGCAGATCCAGACCACATCGTCCGACCCCGGTTCGGCCAACAACGTGTCAATCCGTGGTTTAGGCTCAATCAACGGTTCAAACCAGCCCCTCTATGTGGTGGATGGTGTGCCGGTATCCAACAACTCTTACTCCAACACCGACACCGGTCATGCGGTGGGAGCCGGCGGTGTGGCAAATATCTCGCCCGAGGATATCGCCTCGCTGACAGTGCTCAAAGGTGCCGCAGCGACAGCCCTTTACGGTAGCCGCGCCTCAAACGGTGTGATCATCATCACCACCAAGGGTGGAAAGAGAAATGGCGGGAAGAACTACAGTGTGACTTACAGCGGCACTGTGGAGGCCAGCAGCGTAAGTCTCCTTCCGGAGATGCAGAACAAATGGGGACAGGGCTGGAACGGTGCCCAGACTTTCATCGAGAACGGCTCATGGGGCCCGGCGCTCGACGGCAGCATGCAGGTGTATGGCCCGGTGTGGAACAATTCACAGCTCCTCCATCGTTATGACGCAAAGCGCAACAACGTGCGCGACTTCTACGACACCGGATGGTCGCAGACCCACAATGTGGCTGTGAGTGGCGTGAGCAACGATGAGAAGATGACCTATTACACATCTTACAGCTATACCGGCAACAACGGCATAATGCCCACCGATGCCGATTCATACACACGCAACGCCCTCTCCTTCCGAGGCTCCTACCAGCCCGAGAACTGGATAAAGATTTCATCGGCTGTGAATTTCTCCACATGGAAGACAAAGACAGTCTCCTCTTATCAGGGAACATCCGTTATCGACGGTGTGCTTGAGATGCCCCGCGACGTATCGATTGTGGATATGAAAGACCTCAGCAATCCCTTCAACACCCCCGAGGCATACTTCACACCCTACGGCATAACCAACCCCTACTGGGCAATCGCCAACAACTACAATGAACTCAACGGCAAGCAGACCTTCGGCAAGATACAGGCCGACCTCTATCCTGTGGATGGACTTACCCTGACCTACCGTTTCGGTTTCGACTATTCAGACTATGATGTCAAGATCGGCACTCCCCAGATTGCCCTTGACGACGCGCTCATCAACAACGACTACGGCTACGCCCCCAGCAACATGAACCAGGCCGGTTCGGTCGAAGCCTACTACCGTCGCCAGTATGAACTCAACCACGACTTCCTTGCCAACTACAGCAACCAGTTTCTCGACAACCGTCTTGACATAGGCGCCACTGTAGGTTTCACCCTCAACGAGCGTTACTACACCTATCTCAACGGTAAAAGCTCTGAACTGGCCGTAAACACAGGTTACTGGCAGCTCAACAATGGCGCCAACTGGGATACACTCACTGAATATGCCCAGAAACGCCGTCTCGTGGGTCTTTTCGGAGATATCTCCATAGGATGGGACAATTTCATTTACGTTGACCTCACGGCCCGCAACGACTGGTCGTCGACGCTCCCCAAGGGGAAGAACTCATTCTTCTACCCCGGCGCCACTCTCAGCGCGATATTCACCCGCTACATAACCCCCAACCCGGTTCTCACATTCGGCAAGGTGCGCCTGGCCTACGGAAAGACCGGTAATGACGCCGACCCCTACTACACTTCGACCAACTACATCCAGGCCTATACCAACGGCTACTATGGCACAGACATCATCAAATTCCCTTTCAACAACCAGAACGCCTTCATGGCCTCCGCCACAGCAGGCTCCAACACCCTGAAGCCGGAGATGACCTCAGAGTTTGAGGTGGGAACCAACCTGAAATTCTTCGATGGCCGCATCGACCTTGACGCATCCTACTACAACCGCGTCACATCCGACCAGATCTTCACCCTCCCCGTCGACCCCTCGACAGGATTCAGCTATCAGGTGATCAACTTCGGAAAGGTGCGCAACCGTGGCGTGGAGATCTCGCTCAACACAGTGCCTGTGCGCACAGCCAACTTTGAGTGGGAACTCGGTTTCAACTTCTCGAAAAACTACAACAAGGTGCTCTCCCTCCCCGAGAGTCTTGACGGTGGCAAGGTGTCAATCTACAATTTCTCGGCCGGCAACGACGCTGTCTACATGTATGCCGAGGAGGGTAAGGAGATCGGAGCCTACTACACCTATCTGCCGCAGGTGGTGACCGACGAGAACTCACCCTACTACGGCTGTCCTATCGTGGACGCGGCCGGTCAGCCGGTGCTCAGTTCAGAAATCCAGGATACAGGCTGGACCATGAACCATCTCTGGACAGGGGGTATCACCACAGCCTTCACAGCATATGGCGTGACCCTGAGCGCGGCACTCGACATACGCTACGGCGGCAAGATGTTCTCACGCACAAAGAACCTCATGCAGTTCACCGGCAACGGCAAGGTGACCGAACAGAATGAGCGCCGCCCCTTCATCATCCCCAATTCTGTTGTGGCCAACGGCGACGGCACCTACAGTGAGAACACCACACCGATCTATCTTGCCGACAGCAGCTACCAGACCTACTTCAACGACTACGGCTGGGGACATGGCGGACTCTCCTACCTCACCGACCGCACCTACTGCAAGATACGCAACATATCGCTCAGCTGGTCGCTCCCCAAGAGATGGCTCAGCAAGATATATCTCAACGAGGTGGTGGCAACCCTCTATTGCAACAATCCCTTCATCTGGACTGCGAGAGAGAACCGTTACGTCGATCCCGAGTCGACCACATCAGTGGGTTATGGCGATGTGGCATACGGTTTCGGTGAACTCTACACCAACCCCTCATGCCGCACCTTCGGATTCAACCTGAAAGTAAACTTCTAAGACTCAACAGCAATGAAAAAGATTATATTGACAGCAGCAGTGGCCTTAGGTCTCACAATGGCCTCGTGCGACAGCTATCTTGACATAAACGAGAGTCCGAACTCTCCGGCGCAGAGCAATCTCACCCCCGACCTCATCTTCCCCGGGGCCGAGATGGCCTTCGCCAACAGCTACGGCGACTTCCTCCGCATAACGGGTGGATACTTCGCGCAGCACTACGCCCAGTATTTCGGCACATCAAACTATATGGACTATTCACAGTTCCAGATGAGCGCGGTGCGTTCCAGTTCAACCTACCAGAACCTCACGATGCGCGTGCTCCAGAACCTCTCCACAGTCAAGGCTATGGCGGAGGAGAGTGATGAACCCGGCACTGTGCTTGCCGCCACCGTGATACGTGCCGCCGTCTATCAGGTGCTCGTAGACTGCTACGGGGAGATTCCCTACAGCGAGGCCCTCAATCCCGACAACCTGAATCCGAAATATGACAACGGCAAGGATATATATGCCGGAATCATAGCCGAACTCGATGAGGCAATCGCCAAGACAGAGCCTACGGCCACTGTATGCACCAACAACCTGCTTCCGGGAGCCCGTGCTTCTGAATGGATAAAACTGGCTAATGCCCTGAAGCTGCGCATATTGATGCGTGAATGCGGTGTGGTTGACGTGAAGGCAGAGCTGGAGGCGCTGGTAAAGGAGAACAACTTTCCCGACTCTGATGTGGCTTGGGCCGGATGCTGGTCAAACCAGAGCGGACAGGCCAACCCCTTTTACCAGGAGGACTTCGCCACTTACTTCGGCAGCACCCAGCAGAATGTCATACTTAACCTGGCTCTATATGCCACTATGGATGACTCAGCCGACCCCCGCCTGCAGGCCTTCTTCGATCCCAACACCGACAAGGGACAGTATACCGGTGGAGTATCAGGAACGAATTTCTCGACTACGTCTGATTACAAGGCAGGCTACTGGTGCCGTCCCCATATGGCGTACGACTCGCCGGTGTATTTCATCTCACGGTTTGAAACCGAGTTCTTCCTGGCGGAATACCACGCAAGATATGGAACAATGGAGGAGGCGGAAGCTCACTACACTGCTGCTGTCGAGGCATCATTTGCGTCGGCCGGACTGAGCGACACATCTACAGTGCTCGCCACCTATCCCTGGAATGCCAACGGCTGGAAAGAATGTATAGGTGTGCAGAAATGGGTGGCCCTCTCAGGCACCAACAATTTCGAGGCCTGGTGCGAGCTGCGTCGACTCGGCTATCCCGCCTTCGGCAGTGTGACCGGAGCACAGATATATGACGTGGTCAACGATGTCTATACCCCGTCGCTCCTCCCGGCAGCCACACTCTACACCCCTATCCAGGTGATCCCCTCGGTAGGTGCGGACAAACTTCTGCAGCGCTGGCCCTATCCTGAATCGTCGGCCAACCGTAATTCCAACACCCCAGCCGCCAAAGGCGACACCACTCCGGTGTTCTGGGGAGAGTGAACCAATCATTAACCACAGAAAGAAGAAACATGAAAAGATATATCAAGACAATGGCTCTTCTGCTGACGCTCGCGGGACTTGCGTCATGCAGCAAGGACACTGAGGGTCTCACATCGATAACCTATTATCCGGTGATAGAACTGGATGGACCTGTCTACGACCAGGCGGTTGCCGGTGTGCCCTTCACCGACCCCGGTTACTCAGCCACCCTCGACGGTGAGGATATCACCGACCAGGTGAAGGTGGTGACAGATATGGATATGGCCAATCCCGCCCCGGGATACTACACCATAAGTTATCAGGCGGTCAATGCCGACGGCTTCGCAGCGGGCGCCACCCGTTATGTGCTTGTGTCGGATGCCGACGACAAGGTGTCGGGCTACTACACGACATCGCCCGACAGCTATCTTGACTCCGGCAAAGAGACCTATTACGGGGGCTACAGCATCATAGTGGTAGGGAACGGCGACGGCAAGTATGCCGTGTCAGACCTGCTCGGGGGCTGGTATTCGCAGCGTGCCGGCTACGGCGACTCCTACGCAATGCAGGGAGAGGTGGCTATCAGCGATGACGGCACCGTGAATCTGATCGACAGCTATGTGCCCGGCTGGGGCGACACTGCTGAAAGCTGGGCCGACGGTGTGTGCGATCCTGAGGCCGGCACGATATCCTGGGTGGTGGAATACACCACTTACGGCTATTTCTTCCATGTGACCATAGTAAAGAACTGAAAGTATCTCTGATATAGAGATACTCTAAAACTGAAAGAAAGATGAAAAATATAAAGACATTTCTGATATTGCTGGCCTTGGTGCTGATGACAGCCTGCGGCAAGGAGGATATACCCATGACCTCGACAGTTGACCTTGCCGGGGAGTGGATGGTGACAGCCGATATTGCGGATGGGGATAAGGTGTATGAAGACCCCTACGGTATAGGGCAGATGCTCTTCATAACCTACAATACGAATGCCGACAACGGCAAGGAGATGTGGCTCGACGACCTCGGCAACTTCTGGGGCACGAAAGTGAAGATACCCTGTGAGACAGCGGGACTGACCTTCGGCTCGTCAACCCCTGTGCTCAACTCCGACTACGACGAGATTGAGGTGACAGTGACAAAGGGTAAGGTGGTACCCGGCGGTACTACCTCCCCTTCAGGGATGCCGGCCGACTACATCGAGTTCTACATTGAATATGAGGACGACCCCGGCACCCTCTACTACATCCACGGTTACCGCCGCACCGGTTTCGTAGCCGATGAATAACCACTCAGGCAGGAGTCATGAAAAAGATCTCTTTTCATGGCTCCTGTTATATTTTAAAACAATCATTACAAATCATACACTCTAAATTTAAAATCGATTATGTTTCTACAGGGAAAGAAAATTAATGTGGCATGGCTGCTTGTGTTCCTGGTCATGCTTGGGGCAAGTATCGTGGGCTGTCTTGTGACACCCCGCGAGGGTATCTTTGATATGGCGAATACCCACCTCTTTGCCAATGTGGCATGGATGATAACAGCCACAATCTTCGTTTTGATGATGACCCCCGGTCTCTCATTCTTTTACGGCGGTATGGTGCGTGTAAAGAATGTCATCTCAACAATGCTTCAGAGTTTTATTGTGATGGGAGTGGTGAGTGTGATATGGGTGGTATTCGGCTTCTCTCTCGCCTTCGGTCAGGATGTATGGCATGTGTTCGGGAATCCCGGCACTTTCTTCATGTTCGACAACGTTGGTGTCACCAACGTTACCGATGTGGAGAATGAATGGACTCAGATCGGGGTGGCCACCACCACCATACCGCTGGCACTCTTCGCGCTCTTCCAGATGAAATTCGCCATCATCACACCCTCGCTGATTACAGGCTCGTTTGCCGAGCGTGTACACTTCGCCGGATACCTACTTTTTATGGTGTTGTGGACAATTCTTGTATATTGCCCCCTCGCCCACTGCACCTGGCATCCTGAGGGTTTGTTCGGCTTGATGCACGTGCATGACTATGCCGGTGGTATTGTGGTACACGCAGCTTCTGGTATCGCGGCGCTTGCCGGAGCCATGTTCCTCGGTAAACGCACAGAGAAATCTGCCTCAAAACCTGCTAATGTACCCTTTGTGCTGCTTGGAGCAGCCATGCTGTGGCTGGGTTGGTTCGGCTTCAACGGCGGTTCATCGTTGGCAGCTGACGGCATAGCTATCTCAGCATTTCTGAACACCAACACAGCAGCAGCCACGGCGATGATTGTATGGATAGCTATGGATGGTCTGCGCGGTCACAAGCCATCGGCGATGGGAGCTGCCATCGGAGCCGTCGTGGGTCTGGTGGCCATAACGCCCATGGCGGGATGGGTAAGTGTCGGACAGAGTGTCTGTATAGCATTCATCATTACATTCTGCTGCAACATGGCCTGCAGCTGGAAAGGCTACGGTCATATGCTCGACGATGCTCTCGACGTTTTTCCCACCCATGGTCTCGGCGGTATCATCGGCACGGTATTGACAGGTATCTTCGCTTACGACTTCTTTGCGGCCGGCGATCCTGGGATGATTTCGCGCAACGAATTTTTCTGGAACCATATTCTTGTGCTTCTGATGGTATTCGTCTATACTTTTGTAGTGAGCTATGCTTTGTATTGGATCACTGACAGGATAATCCCGATGCGGGTAAGCAGCAGCAACGAGCGTATAGGCCTCGACCGTTCGCAGCACGATGAGGTATACGGCGGCGAGACCGGTCTCGCCGAAGATTCCATGAGCATCTCCGACTGGTATCGCAAGATGGAATAACAAAGCGAGGGAGCGGTTGCACCATTAGGTGTAGCTGCTCCCTCTTTTCTTTCTCAATTCAAATATGCCTCCTTCTTTCCGAAGATATACTTTGAGATCGTGCATACACTTTACCATTTTCCTCTCTCATGTATGCTATCAGAGATGCTGTATTGCAAGAGAATTCGTCAGTTGACTTATATACATAGCAATTGGCATATTCTTTTCCGTCGATTAGAGTCGATCCTTGCGTGTAAGGTATTTATCCCTAAATAGCCACACCGTGAACCATCACTTAATACTGCCACTTTTTCTGGACGATGTCTCGATTTTATTCACAAATATTTGGCAAATTCAAATATATGCCGTAACTTTGTGAATGCAAAAAGGCATCTCAGCTATGAACCATTTTATAAAGTCTGAGCGAACTGATGAGATGGCCTATCGAGCACTACTTCAAGAAGCTCGTGACGGCAATCTGATTAAGATTCGGAACGGCGTCTACGGCACTATAGACAGCTTGACCGGAGGAATGATTGACATTGAAAAAATCATTCCAAGGGGCATTGTCTGCCTGTATTCCGCCTGGCATATCTATCACATGACAACTCAGATACCGGATGCGTTTTATGTCGCTATCAGCCGAAAAAGGGGGGTAAAAGTCCCGGAAATGCTGGATATAAAACTTGTCTATCAATCCGATTCCATACTCGACATCGGAGTTGTCAAAGAAGAAATAGAGGGAATAGAAATAAATATATATAATCGTGAGCGATGTGTTTGCGACGCGATTAAATACCGCAATAAGATAGGCATCGATGTAATGGCCGAAATCTTTGACGCATATCTCAAATATGACCGTCGCAACCTGTCTCTGCTCTCAGAGTATGCAAAGAAACTCAGAGTATTCAATACGTTGTCAACCTATTTTAACGTGAAATTGTAATGTCAAAAAATATTGGACATTCAATAAAGGTGCGACTGTTGAATGCAAGCGACCACAACAACCGACGCTACCAGCAACTTTTGGTGCGTTATATGCAGGAGGCTTTTCTGCGTCGTCTTTCCATGAGCCCATTGATTGAATATCCCTAAATAGTTGTAATAGTTGGATGGAAATAGGGAGAGTTGTAATAGTTGGAGGCAAAGAGGGATAGTTGGAGACAAAGAGGATATTTGCTAATTTTGCAGTGTATGGAAACTGTGAAAGAAAATGTTGTTAAAGGACGGTTTGCGCCGTCGCCTACAGGGAGGATGCACCTGGGAAATGTGTTTGCCGCGCTTGTGTCGTGGCTATCGGTGAAGAGCCGTGGCGGAAAGTGGATTCTCCGTATTGAGGATCTCGATCCGCAACGTTCCCGTCTTGACTATGCCCGCCAGGTGGAGGATGACCTGCAATGGCTCGGCCTCGACTGGGACGAGGGTGGACTCGACAATAAAGAGGGAATTGATAACGGTGGTATTGATATCGGCGGTATTGATAGCGGTGGTATTGATAGCGGTGGTATTGATAACAAGGCTGCTAACGGCCCATACAGGCAGAGCCTGCGCGGTGACATATACGAGGAGGCACTGCATAAATTGGAAGCCACCGGACTGACTTACCCCTGCTTCTGCACCCGCGCCGACATCATGGCCACCCAGGCACCCCATGAGAGCGACGGCCGCGTGGTGTATGCCGGCACCTGTCGTCCACCCCTACCCTATCAGCCCGACATGAGCAAAGTCCGAGCCACCCGCCTTATCGTGCCCGACCGTACGATTCGCTTTACCGACCGTCTTTACGGACCACAGAGCGTCAACCTCGCGCGGCATTGCGGCGACTTTGTCCTGCGCCGTGCCGACGGCGCGTGGGCCTACCAGTTGGCGGTGGTTGTCGATGATGCCCTGATGGGCGTCACCGAAGTGGTGCGTGGCAACGACCTCCTCCTCTCCTCGGCCCAGCAGATATATCTCTACACACTCTTGGGGTATGACGTCCCCGAATTTGCCCACATCCCCCTGATGTGCAATTCAGCCGGACAGCGCCTCTCCAAACGCGACCAATCACTCAGCATGGAGACACTGCGCAAGGAATACACCCCCTCACAGCTTATCGGACAGATTGCCTGGATGGCTGGATTGCTCCCCGAGCCCTTCCCGATAAGCGCCGAAGGTCTGCTCCCCCTCTTCAGCTGGTCGGTGCTCCCCAAAGAGAGGATAATCATAGACTGACCCCCGCATTATAGACTGAACCCCCGCATTTCATCGGGCGGCCGGGGATGATTTAATAAATATTTTCATTAGTGTCCACTAAAAATTTTAGAGGACACTAATCGGTTAAATAATTAAAC
>CANPMT010000021.1 GCA_947575235.1 uncultured Porphyromonadaceae bacterium | reverse complement strand
TTCGCCAAATCCAATTATATGGACTTGGCGAACCTTTCATTTTATAGCCTTTAGAGGGCCGATGCAAATTTTAGCATCTTTTTCAGTGCCCTCGTAATTACAAGCCTCCTTTTTTGTCAATTTGTATTTGCGGGCAATGGGCAGCTAATCACATCGGTTGCTTCCTCTCGCATCTCTTCGACTGCAGTCGATGGAACCTTCTCCTTCATATTCAGGATTATCAGGGCTTCTTTCCGAGTTTTTACCGGGTCATTGACCAATGAGTCACCGTAGAGTTGCATGAGCAGATAGTGCGGATACAGACGGTTCGGGCATCTGTTCACGGCCCGACGGAGATAATACTCCGCGCTGTCGGTCATTCCCAACTCGCGGTAATTCTTGCCTATGATATTCAAGGGCATCGGGTCGGAACTTCTCTTAGACATCGGTATGAGAACATCGTTAGACTCACGCCATCTACCACTCTGATGCAACCGGTGGCCGACTCCGAAACTGCGTCTCACATCCTCCCTTCCACCGTCACCCGGACACGCTATGCACAATGCCACACATCCGGCCACTCCCATCATCCTAAGCTCGAGAAGTGTGGTGGAAAAATACGCAGCCGCAAGTATCGCACAGATTGTAATGACAGTCACGGCAAACTGGAAAGGATAGGAGGCCGTCATTACCAACATAGCCGCCCCAAGACATCCTGCGATTGGTCGGTTGCCGTTGCGTAGCGACACCCACAAACCTCCGAACAGGAACAAGGTCATCAGCACTGCCCACCCCCAGCCATAGGCGATTGCCACCTGAAGATACTCGTTGAAGACATATTCCGGTGCGTCAGCTGCCATAACCTCATGTTCAGTAGCCTCTCCTTGTGCGAAATACCGCTCCTGAGCATTTCCATATTCTCCGGCTACCCAATCCCATCCCACACCCTTGAAAGGATTGACGTCAACAGCGGTAAGGGCTACCTTCCACATCAGCAGACGCCCGTCGGCCGATGCCATCTTCATGCGGTAAGCCCCTGTGGCGCAAGTGACCAACAGCATCCCACCGACCGGAATCCATAGTCGGGTTCCGCCATGACGGCGAATCCAATTCTTCAGAGAGGGCAAGAGGGTGATTACAGATCCAACTGAGGCCGCCACCCAGGCGGTGCGGCTCATCGAAGCGGGCAGAAGCAGCGCATCAACCATGAGCACGATGGCGGAAAGCCATCTGGCTACACCTCCACAGCTACGTAAAAGCGTATGCAGAGCCAATGGAACAGTCAGGGCAAGATAGCATGCGAATGGTCCCGGATTATAGAAAGAGCCTGTGAACGGGAACAGATTATGACCGCTGCGTGACACTCCGGTAAACTGCAACACACCCCACACACCCTCCACCAGAGCCGCCATCAGCAACCCTGACTGAAGAAGCATCCCGATTGAGATCCTATATCTATCGGAAAATCTGTTTTCTCTTCTCGAAATCATACTCAAACAACCGTTCATCCTTACCTCCTGTATGATTCTTTAGATAATACAGACTGCCCGGAGGGACTTCAAAGTCGAGAGAATCCGACACTGCCACCTGCCGACCCGCACTTCGCCAACGTTGATCTCGGTCAAGATAGAAGAGCTCATAGAGGTTGCCTCGCCTTATGTAATTGTCGCGGTGACGCGGCGCATACATTATCCTCTCGATTCTGGTGGGCTTTCCCATATCCATTCCTATCTCTCCGTCATCGGCGAGCACACAGTCGAACGAGGTGTCCGGATCTGAATCAAACGCCTTCTCAAACGTATGTTCCGGATTGTCGCCCCATGAACCGGGGGTGCCAAATATCCTCCCCTCAATACGCACGGTATCACCACGATGTGCATAGAAACCTAATTCAGCGATATTGCAGAAACATTCCTTACCAGCGCGGTAACGGTAATAACGGTAGCAGGCAGCTTCAGGAAGATCCACATAATTCACTTTTCTCCCGGCCAGTGCCGTTATGGTGTAGATGGTGTCGCACACTGCGAAATCCCTGGTGTCGGAACCCTCTATCACCGCACCTATGGTGCGGCATACCAGATCGCCATTGAATGAATCCACAGGAAACTTGGCATAGCATGTCAATGTAGCCATCCTCTCCTCCGGAATAAATGTGCGTATCCCACCCATCAATGTATCCACCTCAAATGGAGGGCCCACTGCGACGAATCCTTCCTCTCTCCATTGACCGGGACAGAATATCACCCCACTCATGACATTGTCAAACTTCGGTTCACTTTCATCATGTGAATAGGCCACCGGAACCCAGTCGCGATAACAGGGCATTCCCAGCCAGACAGGACCATCTTCCGGATTCTCTATCAAGGGCTTGACACTGTACATACTGTCAGGCCGATAGCACTGTGTGACATCTGTCAGCAAAGGGATTCTGAACGAATCCGGACAGCCAGCGAAGCGGACTGTCTCAGACATTACATCCATGTTGATTCCGAACTCCTCACGCAACACTTTTCCCGCCTTCATTTCATATCCGCTTGCAGGTAACCAACCCTCCGTGTCAACCTCACTGTAATACGGCACCCCCTCCTCATCCAGAATAAATACCCAGGAATGGGCGGCATTGTTCTGGCCACGCACAGGAAGGTAATCCAGACCTGCAGGTATGCCGAACGCCCTCATAAGGTATATCACGGAGTGCGCATACTCTATGCAGGAGCCGGCATGGTTTGTGATATTATGCAATCCGGGAGATATTCCCGAAGGGAGCTGGCCTGTCCATTTGAACTCAGTGGACTTCCATTCCCTGAGAATCCTCTCGGCCACTACCATCGGGTCAGTGACATCGGCATTGACAAGGCTGTCGAGAAGAGGTGCATACAGACACCGTATCGAATCCCTCCAGAGAGAGATTGTCTCATTGTTCACACGATAAGGCAACACGTACCGGCGAAATTGCTCGTCACTGAACCGGGCACACCAAGGATATTCTTCCCGCATCCTGAAAACGTCATCTATGCATTTTATCAGGAAAGTACTGTCGAGCGACTGCGCGTCATTGCGCACAGTCCAGCCTTCGGTGAATCCACCATGTTTTGATCTCAGGGAGTCGATGGCTGTATAGGCGGAGTCGCGTTTCTCGGAATAAAGCCGGTAGCATTCCAGATTGGCATCAAGTGCCGGCCCCTCCACACTGTGATGATATGGAAGGTTACTCACCAGATAACGAGCAGCCTCCTGTTTGCGTCCATCATTCACAAAATGGCGCAACACCGCTTCCAGATGAGATCGGTTCTCACCAGCCCGCGTCAATGCATCCTCCAACCCGGGCAGGTCATGGCCGGCGCATGACGCCAACATTATCGCCGTAACAGCTACAACACCTATTCTCATAATTATTTTGAAGGTTTCCACAGTGCTTGATTATTTTATCACGCCGGTCAATTCAAACCGGATTTCGGGTCTATTGTCAAAATACACGGTAACTGAGCGGAGAAAAGATCCGGCCACCGTATCGCGGAAAGTTGTCTCCACTCTGTAGACGGAGTGTGGAGGAATCTTTTCTGGTATAACGGTGCCGAAAGTACATTCACACGATGTCAGTACCTTACTTACTTTCAGTGTATCGGGACTTTCATTTTTCATTTCAAAAATATGAGATACCTCCTCGTCCGGCATAATTGAACCAAAATCATGGCCGTATTCCTCATATTCTTTAACCTCCCCAACCGATGCACTGCTATCAGCCATAATCCTATCTAGATAGAGTTTTTCCATCTTTGCCGACATCAAAGGGGAGCCAACAATAAGCACAGTGTGATTCTTGCCAAGAAGGAATGTCTGCAATTCCTTTTGCTTAGGAAAAGTGTTCAGACGGTTCATCACACCCTCCTTATCGTGATAAAGATTCTGTGCAAGATTGGTTTTCAATAACGCATCATTCAAGTCCAAAACGTCCTCACGGTCTGAGATAAGCAGCAATCCCACCTTATCTGGACCGACAAAAGAATCAACTTTATTCTTGAATTCCCTCCAGTTCGATAATTTCATTCTGCATCCGGCGCAACCTAGCGAATCATAATAGGCCACTATCATGAATTCCTTATCTATACAGAAAGGCACACTGTCTCCTACACACGTCATACTGTCAGGAAACAGAATCTCCCTACTTTGCCATTCCATCACAATTCTCTGATAATTGTCTTCTCTCTTGTTCTCACAACCACCAATCAGAATCATCAGGAATAGTCCAATAATCCTTACCATTAATATCGTTCTCATATTTTAAATTATAACTGGACATAACCGATTTGTGGAGTTCCTTGGGTAGTAAGATAAATCCGGTTTGTAACTGAATGATAGACCATACTGTTCAACTGAGTATCAAATTTCATTGAATTCTGATAATTACCCTCAATATCAAATACCATTATGACATCACCTTCACCCATTCTTTCCGCAGATCCTCTGTAGAAAACATAAATCTTATCACCAGCAGTTATCGCGGATGAAAAGAACTTCATCCAATCTTCATGTTCTTGCTTGAAACATGGTCCTTGTATTTCCTTAACAAGATGAGCATTCATATCAAAAATACGTATCCTGTCATGCGTTTTACCAAATGTCATCATCCGATCATGTTCAGGCAACACTACCAAGGAACTGCGGGAGTTCACCTCATCTCCGATCTGATCCATCACATTAACTTTTCCAGTTTGTAAATTAAGTCGACCGATATGAGTTGTCTGCGATGTGAAATCCTCATTGCAGATATGCACCATGCCTAGGATTGTACTATCGTTTACATAATAGCCATAGATGAGAGGTTGTCTTCCATTACTTTCGTCAAGATGCACCTTCAGTTTATATTGATAGGTGGAATCCGAGATTGCTTCATTCACTTTAAAGCTAATAATCTCCCATCTGTTACCGTTGATAACATGCATTATTCCAGTGGAATCATCATATACTAAGGGTACTGAATTTGCAAGTTCATTCGGACCATCACCATATTTTCCAAATGCTCCTATATATTTATTCTGCATTATATCGTATCCTAAAAACTGTGCATCTCGTTTACGTGGATCATGAACAATGAGAGTGTCACCGCACAACATTAAGGTTGTAAATGAATGAATCGGAGGCAATTCATCCTCCAATGATTGGATACTGGCATTTATCTCCATATCAGCACTGTCAGGCCAAAGCGTAGTATCACTATGACGACACCCTGCCATGACACTCATAAGCATTATGAGTATGGCAAAATGATTCTGATTCACATTTTTATTTACTATCAACTTTTTTCTCATCTTCTAACTTAATTTAAGAGATTCTTTAATTATTGTATGAATAGATTGGTAAGCTAATGGATAGAGCCCATCAGCCCACCAATCAGAAAATAAGGAGAGAATTCATTGAGGGCGAGAGATTACTTATGATCTCCCTTCTGCATTGAAATACACACTTTGTCCATCTGTGATGCAAACATCACCTCCATTTACACAGCTTTTGTCATACTCGACACTCACCTCCCAACGAGATAATGCCTCGACATTGGATAACACCTGATCAGATACATTATCTGACGCTTTCTGGGTTGCGCTCACAAGGCCAACCGCAACGAGACTCACCATACCGAGTCCGAAAAACAATTTCTTGTTCATGATTTAATGGTTAAAAAATAAAGTTATTACTGATAATTATCTACACAAACCTTAAGTGTGTAGACAATTTTACATTCTTATCACTCTCCCATACTTTCCAACCTATCACTCTGTCACAACCTCGGAGAGGTGTTTTGGATGGAAGGTCAGATAGAACGTCTGAGGTGCATACTCCTCATTATCATATGTCACCACAATAGGGTAATCATCAACATCAACAGGCTCCGACACTCTCATCCAGACTGCTCCAAACACTCCGGGCGACATCTCCATACCTACACGCCAGTAGAGGTCAAAGATACTGTCAGGGCAATGCACCTCCTTTACACGCACTGTCTCATCAGTTGTATTTTTGAACACCGTGCTATAAAACCATGCTCCCAATTCTTTCCCCGGGGTTATATCAATTCTGTCTGTCTCTCTCTTCCGGGGAGTGTAGATGGCGAGTGGACCTTTCAACTCCTTACCCTCCTCATAAGCAGGGGCAGCCTTGGCCAACGGTGAGTTATATATAATCGGAACCACAGGGTCATGATCATTGAAATAATCGCGTGTGGTGTTGCGGGGTACCTCCTCATCATCAGTTGTCACAGCCACAGTATCTGTATCCGCCATGGCCGTACGGTTTCCTCCGCAGCTGCTGATACAAAGTGTCAATGCTATTGGGAGTGAGTAGACTTTTATCAGTTTGTTCATGATGTATAAGTGTTTTTTGTTTTTTTAGTTGATGGAGTTACAATTTGAGATAGTCCACCTGTGGGATGCCATTGGTAGCAACATACACAGACATCAGCACTCTGACGGTGACAACCGCAGAGAGCTGACAGACTCCTCCCGCATCCTGAAAACGTCATCTATGCATTGTATCAGGAAAGTACTGTCGAGAGACTGCGCGTCATTGCGCACAGTCCAGCCTTCGGTGAAACCACCATGTTTTGATCTCAGGGAGTCGATGGCTGTATAGGCGGAGTCGCGTTTCTCGGAATAAAGCCGGTAGCATTCCAGATTGGCATCAAGTGCCGGCCCCTCCACACTGTGATGATATGGAAGGTTACTCACCAGATAACGAGCAGCCTCCTGTTTGCGTCCATCATTCACAAAATGGCGCAACACCGCTTCCAGATGAGATCGGTTCTCACCAGCCCGCGTCAATGCATCCTCCAACCCGGGCAGGTCATGGCCGGCGCATGACGCCAACATTATCGCCGTAACAGCTACAACACCTATTCTCATAATTATTTTGAAGGTTTCCACAGTGCTTGATTATTTTATCACGCCGGTCAATTCAAACCGGATTTCGGGTCTATTGTCAAAATACACGGTAACTGAGCGGAGAAAAGATCCGGCCACCGTATCGCGGAAAGTTGTCTCCACTCTGTAGACGGAGTGTGGAGGAATCTTTTCTGGTATAACGGTGCCGAAAGTACATTCACACGATGTCAGTACCTTACTTACTTTCAGTGTATCGGGACTTTCATTTTTCATTTCAAAAATATGAGATACCTCCTCGTCCGGCATAATTGAACCAAAATCATGGTCGTATTCCTCATATTCTTCATCATCTTCTTCAAAGCCATTCCCTATCTTTGACAGATACAGCTGTTCCATCTCATGCGAAATCAGAGGATTTCCAACAATCTGCACCCTATGATGCGAGTCAATCAGGAAAGCCTGAAGCTCTTTCTTCTCTGGAAAAGAATTAAGGGCATTCATCCGCCCTTCTGAATCATGATACAGATTTGCACTCAAAGACGTACGCTTGAGAGAATAAGAGAGCTCCCTCACCTCCTTACGGTCGGCTATCAAAAGCAGTTGCACCGTACCTTTGCCTGCCACTGAATCCACTTTATCCATGAATTCTCTCCAATAGGGGAGTTTCATCCGGCATGACGTACACCCGGTGGAGTCATAATACGCTATTATAGTGAAATCGGCATCAAACGATATGGGAATACTGTCGCCAAATGTACACACGGAGTCCGGGAAAAGAATCTCTTTTCCCTGCCACTGGGCCACGATTGTGGCATATTCCTCTTTTGCATGATTAGTGCAACTGACCAGCAAAAAGAACAGCAATATGGCAATTCCGGTTAACTTTTTCCTCGCCATATCACTCGGTGGATGTTTTGGCTTTGGAGTGGAAATTGATGTAGAAAGTCTGCGGAGGATATTGATCGTTCTCATAGACGAGAACCATCTTGTAATTATCCTTGTCAAAGACTGAGTCAACCCTCAGCCACGGGCCACAGGCGAATATATCAGGATCGATGATTCCGTTGCCTCGCCAATAAGCGTCCAGACGGTTATCCTCGAAATGCATCTCCTTGACATGCACTGTGTCGTCGGAAAGATTGCTAAAATGAGGAAGGTAAAAGATACCTCCCGCCTCCCGATATGGATAAAGATCGATATGGTTCTCCATATCCGTCCGATAATCAACAAGTCCGAATGGGCCGTTGAAGGGCTCGGCATGACTGTAATCGGGAGCAGCAATGGCAACGGCAGAGCTGTAGACCGGCTTCACCACCTCTCCCTCCGGATCATTGAAATACTCTATACATCTCTGTACGTGTCCCACTGTATCCGCGAGAGTTGAATCAGCTTCCACATTCTGTTGCCGGTTCCCTCCGCAGCTGCTGATACAAAGGATCAATGCTATTGGGAGTGAGTATACTTTTATCAGTTTCTTCATGATGTCTAAGTGTTTTGGTTATTTAGTTGATTGAGTCACAATTGGAGATAGCCCACCTGTGGGGTGCCATTGGTAGCAACATACAACCGGTTTGTACCAGGATGGTAGACAATACGGTTGAGCTGCATGTCGAACTTCATCGACCGGAGATAGTTGCCGTCAAGGTCAAATTCCATTATCACATCACCATCCCCCTTTTTCTCCATCCAGTCGTCGCCTAAATACAATGCATAGAGTTTATGGTTGGCTATCACCGGAGAGGCAAAATACTGAATGCGTCCTTCGGGTTTATCTTTGAAACGCGTACCTTTTATCTCCTTGAGAAGATTGGCTTCCATGTCGAAAATACGGATTCGGTCATAAGTATGCCCGACACTGATGATTCTGTTATCCTCAGGAGATATTGCACAAGTAGCCTCCGAATTATACTCCTCCTCCATGCTGTCAAGCACCTTACACTTTCCGGTAAGGATATTGAGCTGACCAACATGATTGGTAACGGAGGTATAGTTCTCGTTGCATATGTAGATAGTACCTATCAGGATACTGTCGTTCATGCAATAGGGACGGTTCACAGGTATACGTCCATCGCTCTCATCCATTTTCACCACAAGCCCGTAATGGTAATCGGGATTGTCAAGAGCCTTACTGATATCAGCTGATAGAATAACCCATCTGTTGGCATCTATCAGATAGAGGAGATGCTTGTTCTCATCATATCCGTAAGCTCCTCCATTTGAAATCTCATCGGGTCCATTGCCGTATCTCAGAAATGAACCTAAATATTTATTCTCATTAATCTCATAGGCAACGAGTTTATTCTCCCGGGATTTGATATCCTCGATAATCAGCGTGTCACCACACATATACAGATTCAGGAGGCTGCCGAGTGCCGGCAAGTCCTCATCTACGGAAACCAACTCTGAATTGACCTCCATATCATCAGTATCTCCCGGCCAGATGTCAGCACTCTGACGGTGACAACCGCAGAGCACTGACAGAATTAGGCAGGGTATTAAGAGTGAATATTTCATCTTACCCTTTTGTTGATAGGTTAGAATGCACCGGTACCTCTGGCATTATAGTAGACATTCTGCCCACCGGTAATACAGATACGATCGCCATCCACACAATTCTTGTCATAATCGACGTAGATTTCACCATTCGCCAATGCCTCCACATTTGCCTTCATCTCATCGGAGAGAATCTCCGATACACTCTGGTTGGCAGCGTATATACCCACTGCCATCAGCCCCAATACACTGAGGCCATAGAACAATTTCGTGTTCATGATTAACTATTTTTAATTAATATTAGGGGGCAACCCTTTCTTTGCTGGATTGCCTGTATCTTATTCATATATGTCGGGGATAGTGTTTCTACTATCCTCCATCGTATTATTCTCGTTTCCATGTCAGGTTTAGTATTTACGGGTTACATGATGATGAAGCCTCACTCCTCTCATGAAGCCGATGCAAAGTTAGCACCTTTCGCTACAAATGGGGAGTAAAATCTGGTCAACTTTGACACTGTAAGACGATTTTACATTTCTTACATATTAATCATTCACTTTTACAAATTTCACCCTTTCTAATACCAATTTTTACCCCTATAAAACTACTCACCTCCACTCCCTGCAATACATTCACAAGTCATACTTGCTGAAAAAACGTGGTTGTCGGCTTGTGCTTTTTCTAAAGAGGTTGCATTTACTGTCTTGCAGTCGATATTTGCCATAGCTTGTGGGGGCGCTCCAATAAGACACAATCAGTTGGTAGCGACCTCTGGAATACCTTTCGAGTGGAAGTTCAGATAGAACGTCTGGGGTGCATACTCCTCATTATCATATGTCACCACAATAGGGTAATCAGCCACATCGACAGGCTCCGACACTCTCATCCAGACTGCTCCAGATAATCCAGCCGGCATCTCCATACCTACACGCCAGTAGAGGTCAAAGATACTGTCAGGGCAATGCACCTCCTTCACACGAACTGTCTCCTCTGTGGTATTTATGAATACCGTGCTATAAAACCACGCTCCCAATTCTTTTCCAGGAGTTATATCCATTCTGTCGGTTTCCATCTTCTGGAAAGTAAAGATGGCAAGTGGGCCTTTCAACTCCTTGCCCTCTTCATAAGCAGGGGCAGCCTTGGCCAACGGTGAGTTATATACAATCGGAACCACAGGGTCATGATCGTTGAAATAATCGCGTGTGGAGTTGCGGGGCGCCTCCTCGTCATCAGTTGGCATAGCCACAGTATCTGTATCGGCCACAACCGTACGGTTCCCTCCGCAGGATACATATCCCACGGAAACTCCCATAATGAGTAGACCCAGCAGAAGGTTTCTCATCCGGATGTTAGATTTTGTCATTTTCTTCATTATTTATCATTATTTCTATTGCTTCTTGGCAATTCAAATCTAATCTCAGTTTGCTGTTCCCAAATTTTATAACTGCAAATAACCTATTTGGGGAGTTCCTCTCGTAGTGAGATAGATTCGTTTTGTCGTTGGATGATATACCATATCATTAAGTTGAGTGTCAAACTTCATGTAACGCTGATAATTGCCATCAATATCAAATTCCATGATGACATCTCCCTCACCAATTATATCATCGTTTCCCATATACAATACATATATTTTATCGTCAGCCACTATCGGCGAGCAAAAGAATTGCATCCCGCGTTCATGTTCTGCTTGGAAACGCGGTCCTTTTATCTCTTTAGTCAGATTGGCATTCATATCGAATATCCGTATTCTGTCATGAGTCATACCAAATGCCACTATCCTGTCATGTTCTGGTATTACTGCCAAAGCACTGCGTGAGTTCATCTCATCTCCGATATGGTCTATCACCTTCACCTCTCCTGTCAGCATATTAAGGCGTCCGATATGGGTGGTCTGTGATGTGAAATCCTCATTGCAGATATGCACTGTGCCAAGAACTGTACTGTCATTTACATAATAGGCGTAATTAAGAGGTTGTCTCCCTTTGCTCTCGTCAAGATGTACCTTCAGTTTATATTGATATGTGGAATCCGAGAGAGCTGCACTAAGCTTATACTCTATAATCTCCCACTTGTTGCAGTTATCAACATACATAATCCCTCTGCTATCATCATACACGAACGGTCCGGAATTGGCAAGTTCATGAGGTCCATCACCATATTTTCCAAATGCACCGAGGTATTTATTCTGTATTACATCGTATGCTAAGAACTGAGCCTCCCGATTACGTGAATCATGGACTATCAGGGTATCTCCGCACAACATGAGGGTTGTGAACGAATGAAGCGGTGGGAACGCATCCTCCAATGATTCGATACTGGCATTCACCTCCATGTCAGCACTGTCAGGCCAAAGCGTAGTATCTCTATGATGACACCCTACAACAACCAGCATCAACATTATGAAGAGGCTGCAATGATAACTCTTGATAATCTTATCTGGCAGCAACTTTTTTCCCATCTTGAAACCAAATTTATTCTCTGTCCTCTGCATAAATTATACCTAAACAATAAAAGAGAAAACTTGCCAGATATAGAATTTAGTAGCCCCTCTTTCAAGAATAGAGGTAATATTACAACAATTCCTTTCTTAATGATTAACACACCGTTAGAGCAGTATCAGTTGTCAGCAACTTCTGGGATACCTTTCGAGTGGAAGGTCAGATAGAACGTCTGAGGTGCATACTCCTCATTATCATATGTCACCACAATAGGGTAATCATCAACATCAACAGGCTCCGACACTCTCATCCAGACTGCTCCAAACACTCCGGGCGACATCTCCATACCTACACGCCAGTAGAGGTCAAAGATACTGTCAGGGCAATGCACCTCCTTCACACGAACTGTCTCCTCTGTGGTATTTATGAATACCGTGCTATAAAACCACGCTCCCAATTCTTTTCCAGGAGTTATATCCATTCTGTCGGTTTCCATCTTCTGGAAAGTAAAGATGGCAAGTGGGCCTTTCAACTCCTTGCCCTCTTCATAAGCAGGGGCAGCCTTGGCCAACGGTGAGTTATATACAATCGGAACCACAGGGTCATGATCGTTGAAATAATCGCGTGTGGAGTTGCGGGGCACCTCCTCGTCATCAGTTGTCACAGCCACAGTGTCTGTATCGGCCACAGCCGTACGGTTCCCTCCGCAGCTGCTGATACAAAGTGTCAATGCTATTGGAAGTGAGCATACTTTTATCAGTTTGTTCATGATGTATAAATGTTTTGGTTATTTAGTTGATTGAGTTACAATTTGAGATAGTCCACCTGTGGGGTGCCATTGGTAGCCACATACACAGACATCAGCACTCTTACGGTGACAACCGCAGAGTGCCAACAGACTTAGGCAGGGTAGTATCCATTGTATCATTCTTGTTTCCATGTCAGGTTTAGTTTTTACAGTTTATATGATGATAAAGTCTCACTCCTCTCGCGAAGCCGATGCAAAGTTAGCACATTCCACGACAAACGGGGAGTAAAATCTGGTCAACTTTGACACTGTAAGACGATTTTACATTTCTTACATATCAATCATAATTTATAATATTGATTGTGTGCATATCATTCACAAGTCATACTTGCTGAAAAAACGGGCTTGACGGGGTGTGCTCTTGGCAATAATCTCATTTCTTATCCGGGATAACTGCACAGAGGTTGCATTTACTGTCTTGCAGTCGATATTTGCCATAACCTGTGGTTTCACCCCAATAAGGCGCAAATAGATGAGTCTTCTGTTGCGAGGAGTAAGCGGATGGACTGACTCTATTTCTGAGGCCACCCCCTCTTTTGCATAATCCAATATCTTTTGCAGCCTGTCAAGAAGGTCATCGGTGTAGAACTCTTTTAAAATTTGCTCGGCTGACGCTTTCGCCTTCTTATCCAAGACCTCCTCCCAAGAGGGGTTGCTAAATAATCGAACCAACAATTCCCGTATTTCCTCAAGTTTCTTACCGGCTGCCATCCTTTCCATTGGAAAGCATTCCCCGATAAGTACAGACCGAGACGCATCCTCTTTATTCTCTTCCACAATGGCTGATGCCACACCACTTTTTTCAGCATCCAGACGGGTTACCATCTGACCAATTTCATCTTGAAGAGTCAGAGATTCCCTTTCTTCTCTGGAATCTGCATCATTCTGAGACAGGGCAATCCCTTTTTTCTTTTGATCATCTTGTTTATGATGAAATCTATTCCAGATAAAATATGATAGTAGAAATAGGATTGCAACAAGCCCTATTACCATAAGCACCCTCGACATAGATAGACCTCCCTTCGGGTTCCCTTTAAAGGGTAATCCTGACGGGATAGATAATATCGACTGCTGTTCCTTGTAAAGTTCATTCTGCAGCTCATCCTTTCTCTTTTCTAATTCACTGATTCTATTTATATCATTATCGATATAGGCTAAGTTTAATTCCATGGTGGTGACACATAATTTATCAAAAGTTCCCCCAGGCTCAATATGCCTTACTTCTTCTATCATGGAGGTGGCACCCGCATCTTTTATCGCATAGGCAGATAATGCCCTGAGACATCTGCTCCTTATATCAAGACCACCTGCAATTGAATCTGCCATGTTGAAATCTTTCAATGCCTCACTATATTTCATCTGACATACCCTGACAACTCCACGTTCCTCATAAAGACCTGCCAGAGAGCCTGTCAATTTTTCTTTCTCTGCAATCATACATGCTGAATCAAGTTGAAGTATAGCTTCTTCATACTCATTATCTACGGAATATTGATTTGACAAGTTCTCCCGAGCTATTATTGCAAATCTGGGATGCGCATGTAGAGAATCCGCAAGATGTAGAGCCCGCAAGTAATTACTTTTTGCTCCTTCATCATCGTTGATGTTTGACAATATCATTCCGCGATTAATCGCACCCAAGGCAGCGTAATCGCCATTTGCAAGAAGCATACTTTCTTTTTCAACATGCTCGAAAAGTGATAAAGCGTGACTCGGTGCTTTTTTAATATAACAATGACCCAAAAGAAACTGCACAAGAATACGTTCACGTGTCGGTTGCTTTTCTGCCATGAAAAAATTATATAACGGCTGAACTATACTATCATGCAACACCAGTTCATCTTTCTTAAATTCAGCAAGGGTCTTTACTAAATTATACCGTGCGATACTGTAATCTCCGGATAATTTCTCGACATCTATTCCGGCTAACAGTATCATAGCAGAATCTGGATTGACATCCACAATGGCATCAGCCTCATTGAGTATTGTCTCAACTTTTTCATCCACGCATGAGGTAGCCACTAATGCCAACATACAGTTCATCATCAGTATCAGCCACCCCCACACTTTTTCTTTAACTCTCATTTATAGGTAGTTTTAATAAGATCAGTTTAAAATTTTATTCACTTGCACAACCGGTGTATTTCCATCACCATATTCAAACCCATCATAAGCTTAGCCATAGCAAGGAAGTTTACCATCTGAGAGACAGCAACACCACATATCTTAAACGACCCTTATTGATTCTATCATTCATAATCTTACTTATAATGAGAGGTTATGTGAAAAATCTTTTGCAAATGTAATGGATTTAATCCGAATATACAAACTAATTTTTTAATCAGCAATCTATGTATCCTCTCTCTTTTATCACATTCCATCCCCCTTCTTCCCTATCCAATCGTCGGCCTAAATACAATGAATATAGTTTATGTGAACCTATGCAAATGAGCTTCCTTCCGAATTTTCTCCGGGTAATTGATCGATATTACATTCTTACTTATCCAGAGATCCATTCTACGGCACCTCCTCCCAAGATTTATAGCTGTATATACCCTATCTGGGGTGTATCATAGGTGCTCACATACAACCGTTTAGTCGTGGGATAGGGTACTATGACGAATATATTGCAATCACACTTCATCGAACGCTTGTAATTACCGTCAGCATCAAACACCATGATGGTGTCACCATAACCTTGTGCAAGATCCTTACCTCCATATATCACATATATTGAGTCGCCGACAACCACTGGTGATGAGAAGAAATTCATGCCGGGTTCATGATATTCCTCAAAACGTGGCCCTCTTATCTCTTGGATTAAGTGTCCATCCATGTCAAATACACGCACGCGGTCATGAGTGGCACCAAATGCATACATTCTATCTTTTTCCGGCATCACAACTAAGTCATCCCTTGAATTATCAGCATATTCAATATCATCAATCACCTCCTCCTTTCCGGTGGTCAGACTGACTTTTCCGATGTGGGTTGACTGTGACGTATAGTTTTCATTACAAACATGCAGGGTGCCAAGAACATTATTGTCATCTCCATAATAGGATGCAGAAAGTGGACGACGTCCATTCTCCTCATTCAGACGTGTCTTTACAAAATACTGATATGTGGAGTCTGAGAGGGCCTTGTTTAGATCGTAGCCCACTATGTGCCACTTGTTGCAGTCAATCACATACATGACCCCCTTATTGTCATAAATAAACGGACCACAATTCATTATCTCATTCGGGCCATCCCCAAGTATGCCAAATGAACCGACATACTTATCCTGCATGACATCATATGCCAGAAACTGGACATCCCGCGATCTATGGTCATGTATCACGAGTGTATCTCCACACATCATCATGGTTGCGTTGGCATGCATAGGAGGCAATTCATCGTCGATGCCTATTATGGTAGTGTTGCTCTCCATATCCGTATCTCCCGGCCAAATGTCAGCACTCTGACGGTTACAACCACAGAGAGTTATAAGTAGTCCGAGTCCGAAAACAAATGTTTTCATCATGGTTTGGTAAGTTAATGAAAGGTTATGTGAAAAATCTTTTGCAAATGTAATTGATTTAATCCGAATATACAAACTAATTTTTTAAATGCTAACCTGTACATACTTCATTCTCTTTCATCACTCTCCGTAATGACAGTTATCTCTACAGTATGTTACTCGTAAAATCCCTAACTTAACGGAAACAACTCACAAAGTATATCAATCTGCTTAGCAGACGTTGCATTCACAAAAGCATTCTCCTGAAAAATATTGTATACATCCATATTAGGCCGGATAAATCTTCTCTTTGGAACTCCATCTATGGATACTGTTATCACATAATGACCTTTCGCGTTCATCGTTATGCGTAAGTCTCTGAATATACGGCCAAAGCTATCAGTCAACCCAACATTATCCTTGATAGCATTATCTATATATCCAAACTCTGTCAACCTCAGGGTGAGAGTGTTACGTATGATGTCTCCCCAGCGCGGAGATATCTCATATTTACCACATAGAGATGAAAACTTAAGAAGCGCCTCAGCTACCTCATCTATGATGCCTTCTGCATTCCGAATCCCATTGTCCTCACCTATCTCAATGAGTTCCTCTTTAGTGATATCACGGTATTTGCCAACTACACTCAAGCAACGGTCTGTTTCCGCTCCGGATCCAAACCGATTGAAAATAAAGGTCATATCGTAAGCCGGAGAGAGCCTCCAACTCTCACCTTTCTTCAATAGAAAAGTGAAATTCTTATTATGATCATCTGTATTATTGCCCATGACATTGAATACCAGTCTACGGTAAACCTGCTCCAGATCTGATTCCGGCAATTCAAGTTGCCTGCAGGTGAAAAATAAATCTTCATATGAAGTGGCCGAGGGATTGATGGCGGCCAGTGTCTGCATGTGTAGTTTTTCCCCATTCTTACGGTCAAATCTCCGCGTCAGGAAATGTTTGCAACCACCTATGTCGAGCAGACGGCACTCCTCCATATTTATTCCCGCATCAACAGCCATCTCGTAGTAAGCCATCTCAATTTCTGCCGTGGGAAGTAGCTCATCTTCAAATTTTAACAAAAAATAATCAAATCCATCCAATCCGCTTACCTGACCTGAACGTATTTCTCCGGTCGTATGATGAATAGCTATGATTGCCTTTGTCTGGCGGCCTCCTGCTGATGTGCCAACAGAAAGAAGTGTATGCATCGTAAGTTCTTCATCCGGATGTACAAGAAATTGCTCCCTCTCATTCATGATCTTTATGGAGAGTTCATGCAGCGCTTTTATATCTATCGTATGGGCGTGTTCAAGATCTTTCGCCGCCGGCTCGAACTCCAAGGCTCCCATGCCACGACTTCCAATAAACATAAGTTTGTACAAAGGGGAAATCTGACGTTGGGTCAGCTTATTCCTCTTACTCCACTGCTCAAACAGTTTATTACCCCATGAATCAGGCAGTGAATCTGCAATGAAGGGTGGAAGATTCTGGTAGAGACGTCGCTCATCACCATAAGCGACCTGATGATTTTTCCAGTTGGCAAGAGGTAACAGAAGCGGAGACACGTCAGGACGATTCGCTTTCAACTCAGGATTGAAAGTAAAGTAACACTGGCGATATGAGGGATTATACACTAATCTGCCAAGTTCTATTCCCCAGATATAGACATTGATATAATTCATGATTTGGGATGGCGTATTCTTTGTCTTTTTGTAAAATTATCCTTATAGAGATAGGGCGACTCGGGAAGTTCCGGAATAATCTGATTCCAGTTCTCATACAATCCGATCACCCTGAGCAATTTCAACATCGTCCCCATCGACATATCCTTCAGATTGCCTGTCTCCAATTTGTAGAGAGTTGTCATGCTCAACCCGGTCTGCTCGGAAACATCCTTTCTTGTAAAATTCAGACGCATCCGGTAATCCCGAAATCTGTACCCAAGAATTCGGATCACTTCACCGGGAGAGGTAGCTTTTTCAGTAAATATCATTTTCAATAATTATCACTAAGTTTATATTTAAAGCCTAATATAGCCTATAATATTAACTATAGTGATAATAAAATTATTGTGAAACCGGTGCTGTTTTTTCCGGTAAAGTCAGAGTTTCACACCTACGATGAATTTCTCGGGCACAAGGCCCCAGTAGCGCGAATCCTGAGAGTCGATGGCATGGTCGCCGGCCGCGAAACAGTAGTTCTCGGTAAATGTGTAGCGGTCGGCCCGCTTACCCCCTATACGGGCGCAGCTGTCGGCCCATTCAACCCGCTCCCCGGTCTCCCAGGCTATGTATTTGCGGTAAAGAAGGGTGCGCAGACGGTCAAGCTCTATTGTCAGACCCTCGGCCGGTATCACCAGCGGGCCCATATCCTTGATTGTCCAGCGTTCTATACTGTCATGAGGTATGGTGTAGACCCACCCCGGCATACCCTCCGTAGCCTCGAATTTCTCTAAATTTGTAACAGTGGCCCGCAAATGGTCTTGCTCTCTCCTCACACCGAGAATTTTATTGTAACCATTCACTTTATAATAACCATTACACACAGACAGTGTATCCCCCGCCACTGCCACGGCCCGTTTGCAGTAGTAGAGGCGCATGTTCATGGCTATGCTGTCCCAGCTATCCTTGTAAGTGGCGTTGAAGACAATGATGTCACCTTTCTCGAGTTTCCCATATCCCGGCATACGACGCACGGTGTAGTCTCTACCCTCGTCGGCGGCATAGGGATTGAAGACGCGTCCGCCGAGCTTGAGCTTGTTGATCACACCACGGTAGCCGGGTTTGATGGTGGGGGTCATAGATTCGGTGGGGACATGAAACGTATCGAACGCAAAGAAGAGGAGCACGACGTAGAGGATAGCCAGCACACCGATGCCGGCAGACACTCCGACGAGTGTCTGCCAGATGTAGCGCAGTATTTTCTTGATGCAGGTCAGGTTCATGTCAATAATCTTCGCGACGGAGCCGCGGCATTGTCAGCGGTACTGTTCGGCAGCTTTGGTGAGGGTGATGAATTCCTCCACCCCTAAACGTTCGGGACGCAGCGACATTATCGGATCCTGCTGTATGGGGGCGTCGGAGGGGATCAGGGCTCCCAGTGAGTTGCGGAGGGTCTTGCGGCGCTGGCCGAAGGCTGTCTTCACGATCGTCTTGAAGAGTTTCTCATCGCAGCCCAGCGTGGTGCGGCTGTTGCGTGTGAGGCGGAGCACACCGCTCATCACCTTCGGCGGTGGAGCGAAGACGCCGGGGGGCACATTGAAGAGGTAGTCGCAGTCATACCATGCCTGGAGAAGCACGGAGAGGATGCCGTAGACTTTCGAGCCGGGACGCGAGCATATGCGTTCGGCCACCTCCTTCTGGAGCATACCCGACACCACGGGTATCTGCTCACGGTAGTCGAGCACCTTGAAGAATATCTGCGACGATATGTTGTAGGGGTAGTTGCCGATCAGCACGAACTCCCCTCCGTAAAGGGCGGAGAGATCCATCTTGAGGAAGTCACCCTCAATCACCTCAAGGTCGGGATAGACCCGCGCGAGGTATTCCACACTCTCGGTGTCGAGTTCGACGGCCTTGACCGTGCGCCCAGCCTGGAGAAGAAACTGCGACAGCACACCCATGCCGGGGCCTACCTCCAGCACGGGGAGGTCGCCCCAGCGCCTGGCGTCGTCGGGGAGTTCACTGCGCGAGATTGTCGCCGCTATGCGTCCGGCCACATTGAGGTCGGTGAGAAAATGTTGCCCTAAGGCTTTCTTTGCTTTTACTTGTGTCATGACTTATTAACAACGCAAAGGGGGCGTCGGTTATTTTTTTTACAACGCATATGTGGTGTAAGTTATTTCGCCTGCCGTGAACATTGACCCCCGAAGCGACGTTTATGTGTAAAAAGTCATGACCACCTAAAAAACATTAAGATTATGGAAAGCACTGAGAAACTTTATATCATCAGCTTCGGCGACTCCGCCAAATTCCGCATCAAATGCGCCGATTCAAAGGAGGAGCTTGAGAAATCGAAAAAACTTGTGGACTTCGAAAACAGTCTCAACAGTTTCCTGAAGGAGAAATTTCCCGCAGGCAATTATACATTCTACACCACCCCGGCCATCACGGAGGTATATCCTGAGGATGCCGCCAAATATGACTCCTATCCCGAGCTCGACGCCAAGGGGGTGGAGAAGATCAAAGCCGTGCTCCTGAAGGAGGTGGAGGATATGCAGAGCACCCGCACCCTCAACAGCGACGCCCCTTATTCCGACGTCAACCAAAGCGCCGTCTGAGGGCATCCGGCCTGCCGAAGTTATCAGACGGGGTGATTTCTTAGGGAATCACCCCGCTTTTTTTGCATCGGGATTAAAGTTTTAAGGCTGCCGGAGAATCATGCTTGAAGTTTTTTTGTAATTTTGCACAATTAATTGATTCCACTATGGTCTACAGATATGATTACCTTGTGATCGGTTCCGGAATAGCCGGAATGAGCTTCGCGCTCAAAGCCGCCCGCCACGGCAGAGTGGCCGTCATTTGCAAATCGTCGCTCGACGAGGCGAACACTTTCTTCGCCCAGGGTGGCGTGGCGAGTGTCACCAATCTTGAGGTTGATGACTTCGACAAACATATCAACGACACCATGATTGCCGGAGACTGGCTCTCCGACCGCGATGCCGTGGAAAAAGTGGTCAGGAACGCGCCTGACCAGATCCGTGAACTTATAAACTGGGGCGTGAATTTCGACAAACGGGAGGATGGGCAGTTCGACCTCCACCGTGAGGGGGGACACTCCGAATTCCGTATCCTCCATCATGCCGACAACACCGGGGCCGAAATACAGACAAGCCTCGTGGAGGCTGTGAGGAATAACCCGGATATCGACGTGTTCGAGAATCATTTCGCCCTCGAGATAATAACCCAGCATCACCTCGGGAAGATTGTCACCCGCCGCACCCCTGACATCACCTGCTATGGCGCATATATCCTCGACGAGGAGTCGGGACGAACCGACACGTTCCTGGCCAAAGTGACTGTCATGGCCACCGGCGGTGTGGGCGCCGTGTACACCACCACCACCAACCCGCTCATCGCCACAGGCGACGGCATAGCGATGGTCTACCGCGCCAAGGGTACGGTGAAGGATATGGAGTTCATCCAGTTCCATCCCACCGCCCTGTATCATCCCGGCGACCGTCCATCATTCCTCATCACGGAGGCCATGCGCGGCTATGGGGCCGTGCTCCGCAACCTCGACGGCGAGGAGTTCATGCAGAAGTATGACCCGCGTCTCTCGCTGGCTCCACGCGACATCGTGGCGCGTGCCATCGACTCCGAGATGAAACTGCATGGCACCGACCATGTCTATCTCGATGTCACACACAAGGACCCTGAGGAGACGAAACGCCATTTCCCGAATATCTATGAGAAGTGTCTCTCGCTGGGAATCGACATCACGAAGGATATGATTCCGGTGGCTCCGGCTGCCCATTATCTATGCGGCGGCATAAAGGTAGACCTCAACGGTGAGTCGTCGATCAAGCGTCTCTATGCCGTGGGTGAGTGCAGCTGCACCGGTCTGCATGGCGGAAACCGTCTGGCCAGCAACTCGCTGATCGAGGCCGTGGTCTATGCCGACGCCGCCGCCCGCCATGCCGTGGAGGCTGTCAAGGGGTATGACTTCCGCAACGACGTGCCGGAATGGGACGACCAGGGAACGGCCCACCCGGAGGAGATGGTGCTCATAACCCAGAGCGAGAAGGAGGTAAACCAGATCATGGGCTATTACGTGGGTATCGTGCGCAGCGACCTGCGCCTCGACCGCGCCTGGAACCGCCTCGACATCCTCTATGAGGAGACTGAGAAGCTCTTCAAGGTGAGCAAACCCAGCCGCGAGCTCTGCGAACTGCGCAATATCATCAATGTGGCCTACCTCATAATGCGCCAGGCCCGCGAACGCAAGGAGAGCCGCGGACTGCATTTCACCGTAGACTATCCCCCTGTGGCTAAACCCAAAGCGTCTCAGGAGCGTTAAATTAAGAAAATTATCACCTATGACCATACGCCAATATCTCTATACCCTCACTCTGCTGTTTGCTCCGGCAGTGACAGCAGGTGCCGCCGAGCCGGCAACAAGCCATGACGCAGCCGTGGCCCGCAACCTCAATACCTTCAACACTATCGTGAAGGAACTTGAGATGAATTATGTCGACACTATTCGGCCTAAGGAGGCCTTTGACGCCGCCATAGGTGCTCTGCTATCGACCATCGACCCTTACACGGAATATTACGACGCCGACCAGAGAGCCGACCTTACGAAGATGACCACCGGACAGTATGACTACGGCGGTATCGGCTCTTTCATCATGGAGCGCGACGGCTCATCTTTCATATCTTATCCTATGGAGGGGGCCCCGGCGGCTACCGCCGGACTGCGGAGCGGCGACAAAATCCTGAAGGTGGATTCGGTGGATGCCTCGCATATGGGCTCGGCCGACGTCACCAAACTGCTGCGCGGACAGGCGGGCACCCCGCTCAGAGTGACCGTGCAGCGACCTTACGTGACCGACTCTATCCTGACCTTCGACCTGGTGCGCGGGAAGCTCGGCGAGCCCTCCGTGCCTTACTGGGGGGTGGTGAACGGCAACACAGGTTATATACGGCTCACCTCTTTTATCGACCAGAGCGGAAAGGATGTGCGCGAGGCTCTCGAGGCCTTCAAGAAGGATCCGGCTGTGAATAAGATTGTGCTCGACCTGCGTGGAAACGGCGGCGGCCTCCTGGAACAGGCTGTCGATATCGTGGGTAATTTCGTGCCCAAAGGCACGGAGGTGCTCCGCACACGTGGCCGCGATGCCTCTACCGAGAAGATCTACAAGACCACACATTCACCTATCTTCCCTGACATACCGTTGGCGGTGCTCGTAGACGGTGCGTCCGCCTCGGCTTCGGAAATTACGGCGGGAGCCCTGCAGGACCTTGACCGGGCTGTACTCGTGGGCTCGCGCTCGTTCGGCAAGGGGCTCGTGCAGAGCACGATGCAGCTCCCGTATGACGGTCTGCTGAAGGTGACCGTGGCCAAGTATTATATCCCTTCGGGACGTCTTATCCAGGCTCTCGATTATTCTCACCGCAATCCCGACGGATCCGTGGCCCGCACCCCCGACTCGCTCACCAACGTCTACAAGACCCTGCATGGCCGCGAGGTGCGCGACGGCGGCGGCCTGACTCCTGACATCGAGGTGGACTGGGGTAAATACAGCCGCCTCACCTTCAATCTGGTGCGCGACAACTGGACCTATGACTTCGCCAACCGATATGCCAATACCCACCCCTCTATACCCGACCCCTGGGAGTTCGAGATTACCGACGAGATTTATGAAGACTTCAAACGGAGCATCGACCCTGAGAAGCTGAATTATGACAAGGTGTGCGAGGAACTGGTGAAGGAACTGGCCAAGACCGCCGAGGAGGAGGGGTATATGAACGACAGCACGAAGGCCGCCCTCGATGCCCTCACCCCGCTCCTGACCCATAACCTCAATCATGACCTTGATACAAAGCGTAAGGAGATTGCCGATTATCTCGGAGCGGAGATCGCAAGCCGTTATTATTTCGACAAGGGTAAGATTATCCAGGATCTGAAGACCGACCCCGCCCTGAAGAAGGCGGAGGAGATTCTCTCTGATCCGGAACTGCTTAACAAGACCTTAGGAACTAATAAGTAACAGGTTACAGGTAATAGGTAAAGGTAAATGAAACTTCTTGAAGCCGACAGGCTTTTCGCCACTCCGGCACGCATCAAGGCACTCGAAACTCTCCTCGACGACAAGGCTCTCCTGCGGATCTCGCTCGACGGCCTGAAGGGGAGCGCAGCCGCGCTACTCTTTGCCGGACTCGCGCCGCGACGGAACCCGATACTGATTGTGGCCGACGACCTCGATTCGGCCGGGTATATATATCACGACCTCTCTCAGACGGCCGGCGAGGATAAGGTGGCCATTTTCACCAGCGGCTATCGGCGCGACATCAAGTATGGCCAACCTGACCCCCCCTCGCAGATTCTCCGCACCGAGACCCTCGACGCGTGGAGCCGCAAGAACCATCCCGTATGGGTGGTGACCTATCCGGAGGCGCTCGCCGAGAAGGTGCCCTCGAAAAAGGCCCTCAACGAGAATACACTCGACCTCACTTCGGGCAAAAAGTGCGATATGTCGAAGGTGAAGAGCCGTCTGCGTGAGTTAGGGTTCAGGGAGGTGGACTATGTGTATGAGCCGGGGCAGTTTGCCGTGCGCGGCTCTATCCTCGACGTATATTCTTTCTCGGGAGAACTCCCCTACCGCATAGATTTCTTTGATGATGAGATCGACTCCATCCGCGCATTCAACGTGGAGACACAGCTCTCGGAGCGCCGCGTAGACTCTGTATCGGTTGTGCCGGCAGGTTCGGGAGCGGAGGTCACCGACGGAGTGTCGCTGCTTGAATTCACCGACCCCTCTACCCCGGTGTTCTGCCAGTCGGTCAACTGGCTCGAATCGCGCATACGCGCCATATGCGCCGAGACTCTCTCGGAGGCTGTGGGTATAACAGGTGAGGGCGACGCCAAGGCGCTCGAGAATCTTGTCGATGCCGACCGTTTCATGAGGCGTCTCGAAAGCATGAAGGTGATTGAATTCGGCACGGCCGCCGATGCGGCCCGTTCATTCTCACCACAGGCCACGCTATGCTTCGACTGTTCGCTCCAGACACTCTATCATAAGAATTTCAATCTCATAGCGGAGTCGTTCACGCGCCTTCTCAATGATGGCTACCGGCTCCTGATTCTCTCCGACACACCTTTCCAGAATGAACGCCTGAAGGCTATCTTCGACGACCGTGGCGACAACATACCATTCACTCCGGTTGAGAATACGGTGCATGAGGGATTTGTCGACCATGAGCAGAAGATATGTTTCTTCACCGACCATCAGATTTTCGACCGTTTCCACAAGTATAACCTGAAGAGCGACCGCGCACGCGGCGGTAAACTCGCGCTCAGCCTCAAGGAGCTGCAGCAGATCGAGGCCGGCGACTATATCGTGCATATCGACCATGGAATCTCAAAGTTCGGCGGTCTGGTGAAGACTGACGTCAACGGTCATCCGCAGGAGATGATCAAGCTCCTTTTCCAGAATGACGACATAGTGCTGGTGAGCATACACGCCCTGCATAAGCTCTCGAAATACCGCGGCAAGGAGGGTGTGCCCCCGAAAATCAGCAAACTCGGCTCAGGTGCCTGGGACCGCCTGAAGGAGCGCACCAAGACCAAGATGAAGGATATCGCGCGCGACCTCATAAAGCTTTACGCCGCGCGTCGGCAGGAGCAGGGGTATGCCTATGCACCCGATTCATATCTGCAACATGAGCTGGAGGCGAGCTTCATCTATGAGGATACCCCCGACCAGCTGAAGGCCACCCGCGATGTCAAGGCCGATATGGAGTCGCCTCGTCCCATGGACCGCCTTATCTGCGGAGATGTGGGGTTCGGAAAGACTGAAATCGCTATACGCGCCGCTTTCAAAGCCGCCACCGACTCCAAACAGACTGCCGTGCTCGTGCCCACTACGGTGCTCGCCATGCAGCATTACCATACCTTCTCCGAACGTCTCAAGGACCTCCCGGTAAGGGTGGAGTTTATCTCCCGCGCAAAGAAGCCGAAGGAGGTGAAGCAGATTCTCGCCGACCTCGAGGCCGGAAAGGTGGATATCATCATAGGCACCCATAAGCTTATCGGGAAGAGCGTGAAGTTCAAGGACCTCGGTCTGCTGATTGTGGATGAGGAGCAGAAGTTCGGTGTGGCCGTAAAGGAGAAGCTGAAACAGCTGAAGGTGAATGTCGACACTCTCACCATGAGCGCCACCCCGATTCCGCGCACCCTGCAGTTCTCGCTTATGGGTGCCCGCGACCTCTCGTCGCTCAATACCCCTCCGGCCAACCGTCAGCCTATCGTCACCAACGTGTCCACCTATGACGATGAGGTGATCCAGGAGGCCGTGAATTTCGAGCTCAGCCGCAACGGCCAGATATTCTTCATATCAAACCGTATAGAGAATCTCGACACCATCGAGAACACCCTGCGCCGCCTGGTGCCCGGAATACGCATAATCAAGGCGCATGGCCAGATGCCACCCGAACAGCTGGAGAAGGCTATCCTGGATTTCGCCGCACATGACTATGACGTGCTCCTCTCCACGACTATCGTGGAGAATGGCATTGACATGCCTAACGTTAACACCATCCTGATCAACAACGCCCAGCATTTCGGACTGAGCGAACTGCATCAGCTGCGCGGCCGCGTGGGGCGAAACAACAAGAAGGCGTTCTGCTATCTGCTTGTGCCTCCGGGGAATCCCCTTACACCCGTGGCGCGGCGACGACTCCAGGCAATCGAGAATTTCAGCGACCTCGGAAGCGGAATACACATAGCCATGCAGGACCTCGACATACGTGGCGCAGGCAACCTCCTGGGAGCCGAGCAGAGCGGTTTCATAGCCGACCTCGGCTATGAGGCCTATCAGAAAATACTGAAGGAATCGGTGCTCGAACTCAAGACCGAGGAGTTTGCCGATACTTTCGACGAGCTTACGGCCGGAAAGGAGGAGGAGTATGTGGCCGACTGCACAATCGAGAGCGACCTCGAGCTGCGTCTGCCACCCGACTATGTGCCGCAGGAGAGTGAGCGTATAAGCCTGTATCAGCAGCTCGACAATATGGAGAAGCCTGAGCAGCTGGAGGAATTCCGCACCCACCTGCGCGACCGATTCGGCACGATTCCAGAGATTTCGGAGGAGCTGATAAAGGTGGTGCCGCTGCGTATGGCAGCCCGGCGTCTCGGCATTGAGCGGCTCGCACTGAAGGGGAGCAAGATGAGACTCTATTTCGTGGGCGACGACAACAAGGCCTACTATCAGAGCCCCGCATTCGGAAAGGTGCTCTCCTATCTGCAGCTCAATCCCCTGCGCTGCGACATACGCGAGGTGAAGGGGAAACGCTCTATCCTTGTCGACAAGGTGACAACCGTGAGCGAGGCCCTGGAGATACTCTCAAGCATGGAGGCCGCCGCAGTATAATTGATTCAACGCATTCATCCCCCCGGGGAGGGATGCCAAGTAACATACAACTTTTTAAATTTACACATTATGTTGAGTAACAAAGTAGAAGAGGCTCTTAACGCTCAGGTCAACGCCGAGATGTGGTCAGCCTATTTTTATCTCTCGATGTCATGCCATTTCGCATCCGAGGGTCTGGCAGGTGTAGCCAACTGGTATAACGTACAGTCGCAGGAGGAGCAGGCTCATGCACTCAAACTGATCAAATATCTCGTATCGCGCAACAGCCGCGTCAATCTCAGCAGCATCGCCGATGTCCCCACCAAATGGAATTCGATCAAGGATGCCCTCAACGCCACTCTCGCCCATGAGCAGAGAGTGACCGGCATGATCAATAACCTCTACGCCGTGGCTGAGGAGGAGAAAGATTACGCCACCCGTGAGATGCTCAACGGCTTCATCTCGGAGCAGGTTGAGGAGGAGGACACCGTACGCGGCCTCATCGACAAGATCAACCTCATCGGCGAGGATGGCACAGGCATCTATCAGTTTGACAAGGAACTTGCGGCACGTGTCTACACCACACCCGCTTTCTGCAAGTAACCACCCTCTCACACCCACTTAAATAAGGAGATATGGCACGCTCATGCCATATCTCCTTATTTTATTTGAACGGCCAACGTATTGAATCTGTTATATACATATACATCACACACTTTTAACCATTTAACAAGCTCCTCTATGAAAACACACCGTCTACTCTCCATGATATGCGCCGTGGCTATGGCTGCGGGATCCCTGCACGTGGCAGCCGAGACGTTCCCAGGTCAGCTCGACGGCACCATGATGCCCTACAACTTCTCACCCTCAGCCGACGACCTTCCCTGGGACGCCTCATTGCATCCGGTATTCGTCAACTATGTGGCACGCCACGGTGCCAGATTCCTATCGTCAGCTACAAAAACCGCCAAACTGAAGAGAACCCTCACTGAGGAGCGGAACCGCGACAACCTCTCGCCGAAGGGTGAGCTCTTCCTGACTCTCCTCAACAAGGTGGATTCCGTCACCGGCAACCGCTGGGGGGCGCTCAACGATCTGGGAAAGATGGAGGAGGCCACACTCGGCAAGGAATTGGCAGAAACATGTCCGGAACTTTTCAAGAAGGGTAAGGTGAAGGCTGTGGCCACCTATGTGCCGAGAGTGGTTATGAGCATGTATGAGGTGTGCCATAGTCTGGCACAAGCCTCCAATTCAATCGAGGTCTACACCTCTGAAGGACCCCAATATAATCCCTTGCTCCGCTATTTCAAGACCAATCCCGACTATGTGGCCTACCTCGACCACGGCGAGTGGAAAGATACCTACGACAAATTCGCCTACGAGACACTCCCCACGGCGCCTGCCGCCTCGATGCTGCTGCACGAGCATGACACCGGGCGTCTGCAGAAGCTGAGTCTGGAAGCCTATGAGGTGCTCCAGGCGCTGGAGGCGATACAGTTAGAGGCTGACCCCGAGGAGTGGTTCACCCTCTCCGACTATCGCAAATGCTGGGAGGTAACCAACCTTGACCATTACTACAAACGCTCAGTGAGTGAGTTCAGCGACCTTCCGGCGCGTTGCGCCATACCCCTGCTGCGCGACCTCACGGCATCGGCCGACTCCGCCTTCAACGCCACCGACACCGATGCTCCTGTGGCTCAACTGCGCTTCGGACATGCCGAGACAGTATTCCCCCTCTTCGCCCTGATGCGTCTGCCGGAATGCTACGCTCCCGACTGCAAGCCTCACGAGGTGGCCCACCGCTGGAAAGACTGGGAGGTGGCTCCCTTGGGCGCGAATCTTATGATGGTATGCCTCAAGGATGACGCCGGGAAAGAGTATGTAGCCCTGCGTCTCAACGGCCGATGGGTTGAAACCGAGGGTAAAAAAGTGGTGGAATGGACAACTTTGCGCACTTTGTGGGAAAGTTATATGCAGATTCCAAAACAATAGTCCCCTCTGAAATGTAAATATAATATACACACATTTATCAGCAACGAAATAATTGACATATTATGGAAAACAATAAAGAATCAGTGGCCCGTCTCTTCGAGAAGGCCAAGACCGACATGGCCGCCGATATGCAGAGCCGTGGCATCGGCGCCATAATCTGGGACAACGCCACAGCCGGATTCCAGAACCTCCCCGAGGTGACAGTGACCTGTGGCGACAACCGCGAGAAAACCGAGGTGCGCCAGGTAATGGGGCTCTATCGTTATGAAGGCACCCTCTATCTCATTGAGGAGGATGTGGCCCCCGTCAACTTCAACGATTTCTGGAACCCTGACACGGAGGCAGCCCCTACCGTGGTGACACTCAGCGAGGATATAGCCATCAAAGACCTCGGGAATCCTACCACTCAGAAAGGATACACCACCCAGGGCAGCCTCGAAGAGTGGACGGCGATTGCCGATTGCTATTTCCAGGCTCTCGCACAAGACTGAAAAGAGAGTCTGCTTATTGTGGAAAACCAACGCCTCATTGCCGCGTTTCATACCCAGACGCGCCAATGGGGCTGTATGCTTATGAGAGGGAGATAATGCCACTTTTAAGCATTTTAACATTTCTACAATTTTATTTTAACTTTTAAAATTAACCACTTTAAATAGATTATGATTAATTTTGCAAATATTGTGCATATGTGTGGAAACACACACAATACCGCCAGGATTCAAGTGAATTCTGAAGTACCTACAAATTAAAAGTTGATAACTGCTTATAAAAGCGATTACGTCATTAAAAAAAGTTGTGAAACTAACGAATTAATTGCTTTTTCAGAAACATTGCCGCCAATCTTGTGAAAGAGTGATGGCCGTCGGCCGGTCCGGGCTGCTGCTCGGGCGGGCGGATATGTTTCAGGAATTTATACTTGAATTTTGGTTATGGGAGGATGGTGCCTTTGCGAAAACGCACCATCCTTTTCTTTTTCCCCATTTTATTATTAATTTTGTACCCCCTTTTCTCCTCATAACCAATCATCAAACCAACAACAAGACTGTAATGTACGATATCTGTTGCATAGGCCACATAACACTTGACAAGATCATAACCCCGCGCCACACGGTGCATATGCCGGGTGGCACGGCGTATTATTTCGGGCATGCCATACAGCGTCTCGGCTCCGGTGGCTTCCTCCTTGTCACAGCCCTCGCCCCGAGCGAGATGAAGGCTGTCGACGACCTCCGCAAGCTCGGCATCGAGGTCAAGGCTCTACCGAGCCGTCACTCGGTGTATTTCGAAAACAAGTATGGCGAGAACTCAAACAACCGCACACAGCGTGTATTGGCAAAGGCCGACCCTTTCACTGTGGAGGCCCTCAGGGATGTGGAGGCGCGTATCTTCCATCTCGGCACACTCTTGGCCGATGATTTCCCGATGGAGGTGCTGCGCGACCTCTCGCGGCGCGGACGCGTCTCGATTGACGCGCAGGGCTATCTGCGCGAGGTGAGGGGGGAGAGTGTCTTCGCCGTTGACTGGCCCGAGAAGGGCGAGGCACTCCGCTATGTGGATATCCTCAAGGCCAACGAACATGAGATGGAGGTGCTCACCGGATGTGCCGACCCTCACGAGGCAGCCCTGAAGCTCGCCGATATGGGTGTGAAAGAGGTGGTGCTCACTTTGGGCGACCGTGGCTCGCTCATCTACGACGGGAACGACTTCCACGAGATACCCGCCTATCCTCCCGTTGAGGTGGTTGACGCCACCGGTTGCGGCGACACCTATATGGCCGGCTATCTCTTCAAGCGTGCGCAAGGATGTGGCATATATGAGAGCGGTTGTTTCGCCGCCGCCATGTGCACACTCAAGCTTGCCGCTTCCGGTCCGTTCTCTGCCACGGTTAATGAGATCGCGCGCGTGATAGAGGGTGCCTAAAGAGGCCACTGCGGGAGTGTAGGAATTTTAACAAAGAAATATTTTTTTATTTTTTTTGGGTTTTGAATGAACCATCTCTGCGTGTCAGCGTTTTAATGTCAAACAAACCGCTAAAAAATTCAAAATTATGAAAAAATTATTCTTAACTCTCATCGCAGTTGTTGCCACAAGTCTGGCAGGTTTCTCACAGATAACTCTCATCGACGCATACTCGTCGCTGGCACAGTTACCGGGAATGAAGAGCAGTTCTGCCAAAACAGTGCAGATTGACAGCTCAAGTTCAATCACAGATGCCACAACTGCCACAGTAAAGGCGAAGGATGTAGTGAACACCCGCAACCAGTTCTACTATATGATCGAGAGCCTTCCTGTACGCAACGTTCTGGTAAGCGCCAACAACCAGCGTGAGCTCGCCACAGTATTCGCACAGCCTGCAGGTAATGGTCTTTACAGTGTGCTTGTTCTTACAGGCAGCGTGCAGACAGGTGAGTATTCAGCCACCTATGGCTTCACCGACAAGGCCGGCATCGATGCCATCGGCAACTCTCAGGTAAGCATGGACAGCCAGGAGCTGAGCATCACCCCCACTCCCGGTGGATCTGACAACTTCATCAGCTGGGTACAGTAAGCAAGTAACGTTATCATCTATCTATAATCTAAACGGGCCGTGCGGAACATTCCGCACGGCCTTTTTCATGCCCCGGTCGCACCCTTTCGATTTGATGACAGGTGAAAAAATTTCAAAAAAATCGGGTAAAAAATTTGCAGGTTAAAAAATAAATGTCTAACTTTGCTCTCGCTTGGAGGGAGAGACTTCCGGCGACATAGCATCTCAGGCATAGTCTTGGGACAGCACCAACTGGAGAGGTGGGTGAGTGGCTGAAACCACCAGTTTGCTAAACTGACGTAGGAGCAATCCTACCACGAGTTCGAATCTCGTCCTCTCCGCCAAAACATCTTAATGGCCTCTGTAAGTCAACAACTTTCAGAGGCCTTCTTTTTCCCCCTATTGACAGGACTATACATAAATCTTAAATTTGAATTTCATCGTCAGGTAAAATGTTTTGTGCCCATTCAGGCAGTTTATCTACATACATTTTACCCAAGACGGAACAGCGGTTTCGCATCCGCTCCATCCACAGAATTGTCATAAACATACAGCCGGTCTACCACTTTCGCAATTATTATGAAGTATCCTTCAATTCGAACTGTTCGGAAATTCCGAACAGTTGCACTGGGCTCCGGAATTATCGGAGCGTTGCAATCTGATACCAATATTGAGTTCCGTAACGAAGTCAGTGGCGATCAGTTCAGAGTAATCCTATGGAGAAGTGACCTGAAAGAAGAAAGTTCAGAGAAAAGTTCAGAGAAAAGTTCAGAGAAAAGTTCAGAGAAAACAAAAGAGAAAACAAAAGAGAAAACAAAAGAGAAAACAAAAGAGAAAACAAAAGAGAAGATAGTAAGAGCTCTCTCTACCAACTCAGATTGAAAGAAAGTGATTTAGAATATCCTCAAAAAACACTTGTAATAGTTGGAATACGAACTATTATTGGCATATTTGCGGTCTAATAGCTCTAAATACAACTATTATGAACATTTATTCTTTGACTGATAGGGAGAAGTTCTGTCAGGTGAGACATCGGATAGATTTTGACAACTTCAGGCAGACTACAATATGCAGGTTGCAAAGTCTGATTCAACTTTCATGAGGCGCCTTGCAAATATCCGCAAGATTGCAGCCGTACTCTAAAATTCAAAAGTACAAGCACCCACCACCTCGGCAGAGCATTTCTATCGGGATGGTGGGTTCTTTAGAATTAGTTCCTGGAGGTCATCGCATCTATAAGGTCTTGGTAACAAGTAACCTTATGATATTTGACATTGTCGGTTGAGATTTCTTTGAATAACTGCGTGCAACAATCAATCTTGGCATTTTCTATTGCATTGAGCTGCATGGACTGGAGCGAGCCTTTTGTCTCGGCAATGAAAAAAATGTGTTTGACTGTGCCTTTCTGCATCGCTATCGCCCAGTCGGGAGCATAGTTACCTACTGGAGTAGGGATTTGGAATGAGCGGGGAAGTTTCGCGTACACAATCACTTCTTCGGCCTCGTCGAGGTCGTGGGCAAAGTTGCGCTCGCCCTTGCTGTCAGAAACAACATAGTCGGTGATATGCTTCGATGTCTCGACCGCCTTGTCGAAGTCGGCACGGCTCGCAGCGGTGAATATGGCAGAGTCATATTTACCATCGGTCAGATGATAGTGGATATGGTCAACTATCATCGTGGCCTTCTGCTCACGGATAATCTGCACTACCTTCCGGATAAATTCTTCCGGATTATTGCGGAACAAGGATATTTTATTCGGACGTAAGCCTTGAAGAATACTGGCTGCAGTGCGCCGGGTGATGTTAGCTCCTTTCGCAACCTGCCCGATAAGGTCATACCTGACAGATGAAGTCGAGACATCGGTCAGTTCATTGGAGGTTGATCTTGTATTGCCAAATTCAGTGACATCCTGTGCGTCCTGCTCCCCCGCGATTCTGATATATCGGAGTGAGCGCACCTGCAACTCTTCGGTATTGAGATGCAGGATTGCATTCTCGATAAGTTCGTCGGAATCGTAACTCACCCGATAGACATATTGATGGTTGATGGCATTCCAGAGCGCCTGAAATTCCGGCTTGGCAAAATTGGCATTGAGTCTTGGCTCAGGCAATTTGGTCTTGTTGCCATCACCGGTCATATCTTTCAACAGGTTCGGGTCGAAGATTGAGTTGATTAGTAACGTCACACCCTCTGCCATCGGTGCGAGTTGATTTCCGTAAGGAGCGACAGCCTCGGCTGCAACATCTGCATGATATTTAGGAGTGATGTTACCCGCGTCATCAATATACTCATTATCTTCGAGCCAAACCATAATGCGGCTTGCCTCGCGGTCGGTGACGACATGAGGCTGTCCATCGACAGTAATTGTCTTACCCTCGAAGTAACCGGATGTGGCTTTAACTGCACGTTCACGTAGCGCCTCACGGGTCTCGCGTTGCAGCGCACTGGTAAAGTCTGAATAACTTTCATTGGCAATGACAGTGAGTACATTGATATTGTGAACGTCATCGCCGAGCAATTCCTTATCTTGACGTACTCCGTTACGGTCAACGGCAATTCGCAGACCGCGACCCACCTCCTGACGCTTGGCTGTGGTAGAATTGCTATGCCGTAGCGTACAAATTTGGAATACATTGGGATTATCCCACCCTTCACGCAAGGCTGAGTGAGAGAAGATAAAGCGTGTCGGTTCCTCGAAACTCAGCAGGCGCTCTTTGTCGCGCAGGATAAGGTCGTAATCAGATGCCTCCTCGCTGACATCGCTGCCGCGCTTGGTCTTGGTATCGATCATCTTCCCCTTCTTGTCAATTGAGAAATAGCCACGATGTGTTTGGTAAGGGAGAAAGCGGCGCAGATATGTATTGTACTCCTCATCGAAGATATGGAATTCATCATTTACCAGACGGGCATACTCCTCCTCAAAAATTTGTTGGAATATACCTTTGACAGGTTGGTTGTCGGCATCATAAGAGCGGTATTTTGCAACCTCATCTATGAAGAACAGCGACAGACACTTTATACCTTTCTTGAAAAGCTTGCGTTCCTTCTCGAAGTGGGTCTTGATAGTCTCGCGTATTTGGACGCGTTGAAGATGCAACTCGTTGGTGTCGCCCACAAGGTCACCCTTGCGCAAGGTTATGCCGTTTGTAAATGTGACATAACCCACCGGCTGGATATCTGAGCCGGGGAAAATCTCGACAATGTCGTAACCACGATACTCTTCAAGTTCATTGGATTCGACAAAAAGAGAGTCACCCACCCCTAAGGTTTTGAAATGTCGTCGAGGTTCGCCCGATGCGTTTTTGACCTCGATAGATATACGCGCCATCGGCGGCTTGTTTGGCGAGAGGATTATATCGTCGAGATACATGTAGCCATTGGTGCCGCGCAGGTTCTTCATCTCGAAACCAATGACATTGATGCGCTTTACAAGCCGCTCTCGGTAAGCGTCAAGGGCGTCGAGGGCATAGACAGTGTCATGCTTGGTGCGGTGAGTCGCGGAATAGTTCAACACGAACAGCGGGTTGAACTTCTTGAGGGCAGCTTGAGTAGCGGCACCCTCCATTTTCTGCGGTTCGTCCATTATGATAATCGGGCGGTTGGCGGCAATCACGTCGATAGGACGGCGCGAGGCAAACTCGTCACGCTTGGAGTAGATGATGCGGCTCTCCTTTGAGCGTCCGCCCTCTTTGAGAGAGGCGGCGAAGGCCTGGGTATTTATGATCATCACGTTCAGTCCAGCGTCCTGCGAGAACTGGTCGAGTTGATTGAGGTTTGAACTGTTGTAGACAAACCAACGCGCTTTCTTTCCGTACTGCTCCATGAAGTGTTCTTCAAGCATACGGAATGATTTGGCAACGCCTTCACGGATAGCGATACTTGGAACGACGATGATGAACTTTGACCAACCGTAGAGTTTGTTGAGTTCAAACATCGTCTTGATATAGACGTAGGTCTTACCCGTACCGGTCTCCATTTCGACATCAAGGTTTACAGCGCCAAGTCCGTCGATTTTGCTGAGAGACTTTGAGAGCGGCACTCCGGCTGCCGTCTGAACCGAGTGGAGATTTTCAAGCAACTGCGCTGAATCAAGTTCCAGGTCGGCATTACGATGGCCGTCATCCTTAATAAAAGTGGGAATCGTTCCGCTGGCATTTTTACCGAGGTCACGGCGGTAATGAGTCGGCTTCAGGTTTGGCTGGCCGATAAATACCGAGGTGGTGTTAGCCACCGCTTCTGTCTGATAACCTTGTATCTTAAATTTGAATTTCATCGTCAGGTAAAATGTTTTGTGCCCATTCAGGCAGTTTATCTACATACATTTTACCCAAAACACCATTTGTGAGACGGAACAGCGGTTTTGCATCCGCTCCATCCACAGAATTGTCATAAACATACAGCCGGTCTACCACTTTTGCAATTATTTCGCAATTATTCAATGATTTGAAATATCTTGAAATAATTTTGGAAATAGGCACATCATGTCCTCCTTCCATTACCCTCGAAGCAATCCTTGCGGCATTTATCGAAGGATGGCTTGTGGCAATAAAGAAAAATCTTATGAAGAATCCGGCATCTTTTGCACGGAGTATAAAATCAATCTTATCTTGTGCCGAAAAGACTGTTTCAAATACAAAACCCAGTTTCTCTTTCAGACACTTCTCCCTTAAATCAGAACAATAGTTAGCGGCTTTTAATACGGCCTCTGAAGAGTTCCAATCACCAAACAGGGTATTGGCAACCTCATCAGGATTTATATACAGAATGCCGTCAGACCACTGGTGATGCAGAAACTTTTGTGTAACAGATGTCTTACCCGACCCATTGGGCCCGGCTATTACTATTAACTCAGGTTTTTTCTCAGAATTAACCATTTATATAATGCTTCAGACGATCATTCCAACGGGCTTTTAGCGCAGCACGTTGTTTTTCCATTTCAGCATGATATTTCAGATCAGATTTTCTTCTGCGTTCCATCGCATCGATTCTGACCTCACTCATTATCTGAGAAAGCATCTCATCTGTTGGTTCCTTACCGGATGTGAATCGGTATGAATTCAGTTCTTGTTCAGACATATAAGGATTGATTGATTTGATATCCTTTTACAAAGTTACAACAATTTTGACTATTCTAATGTTTCGGGTATAAATTTTTCTTATAGAATCTTGCGGATTGTATCGGGCGAGTAGTGGCGGAAGATTTGCTCGAAGTTATCGAGGACGTTGTCATTTGCTGCCGATGAGTCACGCATAACGAAGTATTGCGGGCGCATCTTGGCTATCTCGGTGACAGTGGATTCGTTGACTTCGGTGGCGAAAGTGGCGATGAGATAGGTGCCATCCACGAAGAACACCTTTTTGCCGTTCACGTCCTTCTCCTCAATCTTTGCGGAAAGCTCGATGTCGAGTTCCGGCATTACTTGGAAAAGAAGGTCGAGCGGTGTACGGTCGGGCTTCACATTATCAACGGTGTTGAAAAGCGTCTGCTCATCGAAATCTTCGGGAGTATAGAACACATTCTCCATATTTGACGAGTCGAGTTTGAGCACACGGAAGCCGGTGTCGAGGTCTTGCCCATGCAGACCTGCTTCCTCCTTGACTTTCTTCCCTGCGCGGCGTATGCGTTCCTCACCGATTTGGCAGATGGTTTCGTATCCGGCTTTACGAGCCTCGCTTTTTTCATCTGTCACTTCGGGGAGTTGAACCATTATGAACTTGCGGTGTCCTCCGTCCTCAGCATTGAGTTTCATTACGGCGTGGGCAGACGTAGCCGAACCGCTGAAGAAGTCAAGGATGATGTCATCATCATCAACGTCAGCCATTCGCAAGAATAATTGTAATAGTTCCGGCGATTTGGCGTAGTCGAAAGGAGGAGTACCAAATAATTTCTTTAATGTATCGGTACCATTAGAAATATCATCAACCCATGTTGTGAATTTTTTCGTGTTTTCCTCTCCAGGAAGGGGCTCAAAAATTTTCTCATAAGCAACCCATTCTCCCCACTTATTCTTCTGAAATTCAACACGTCCATCGGCGATAATTTTCCCAAGGGTGCTGGCGCCGTGGCGCCAGCACCCTTGGATTTTAACAAATCCAAGGGCGCTATCCTTTGATTCTGAATAGATTAAAGGATATACTTCTGCTCCGTCAGGAGCAGTAATGGGATAATATAAATTAGGTCGATTTTCTCTAAGGCTATTTGAACCCCACTTACGAAGGAGTTGAGTCTTGTAGTTTCTTCCTTTTTCTTCGTCATATTTGGGGTAAACATCGCCTTCTTTGATTTCTTCTCCGGCTGAGAATTTTGATAGGTCTTTGGCGAAGCAAAGGATATATTCATGTAGGACGGCATAATATTTGCTATCTTGACGGCCACCACGACCTTTCCAATTTATAATTGAAACGAAGTTACGAGCGCCGAAAATTTCACTGCAAACTTTCTTCACATTCTCTACTTCATTATCATCAATGGAAATGAAGATAACACCATCATCAGAGAGTAAGTCTCGGGCGACTTTCAAGCGAGGATATATCATATTGAGCCAGTCGGTGTGGAAGCGACCGTTGCTCTCGGTATTACGTTGCATTGGGTCGAGGAGTTGGTTGCCGTCTTCGTCAAAGAGACCATTGTTTGTCTCGAAGTCCTCCTTACCCTGCACGAAGTCGTCGTTATACACGAAGTCGTTACCTGTGTTATAGGGAGGATCAATGTAAATCATCTTGACTTTCCCAAGATAATTCTCGCGGAGAACTTTCAGCACGTCGAGGTTGTCGCCCTCAATGTAAAGATTCTTGGTGTTCCAAAAATCCACCGAGGCGTTCACGTCCGGACGCAGAGTTTTGTCGGTCGGAGTATTGGCAAGACGTTAAGCGGCTCGCTTGTCGGGCCAAGTGAACTGATAACGCTCCTCGCCGGTGTCGAGAGCGTCCGTCGACAACTCAGCCCTCAGCTTGTCGAAGTCAATGGCAAATTCAGGCTTACCATCTTTATTTAATCGCTCAGTAACGCAATGAGGAAACAATGCGGCTATCTTCGCCACATTACCCTCCACAGCGTCAAGACTTTTCATTCTCAGTTTTTCCATTGTAATGTTGTTTTATTTTCTGCAATTCCATGAAGAGTTCACGTTTGCGGCGAGGCTGTCTGGTGGCGTTCATCTGACGCTCCAACGCAGCAATCTGGCGTTCAAGTTTGGCGCGTTCCTCATCAACCTTGATTTGCCCGGAGAGAGATCTGTCTTTCTCGACGGAGAACTGACCGATTGAGGAAACGATGTTTTCCCAAACGGCATCAAGGTTGAGACCGGTCAGCGGCAAAGCGATATCCTCGACTGCTCGCCACGGCGCGGTAAAGAGTTTAGCGTGGTATGTGGCAAGTATAGCCTCCTCCTCGTAGTGCAGCATATAAACTATGCGCTGAGGAATATTTTTAGCAAGGAGTGTTATTGCCTTTGTGTCGAAGTCGCGCGATTTAAGCGACACTTCGACAATGAATATCTCTTTGACCTCGTTACCGGCAGTTATTGCCGGAACGGTACGAGGTGATATCCAATTCACGAAGTCAAGACGCGACACTTCCCCATCGAAACGCTCTCGTTGCGATGGTGTCCAGTCAAACCGCTTAAAAAGCTGCGCCTTAGGAAGCGGTCGTTTGACTTCGGTGGTTTGTGGCAGTCCTAACATACGCTATCGGATTATCAGGAAACAAATCAGTTCAAAGTCGTCGAGCCCGCGGACCTCGTTACCGAATAGGGAGCCACTCTCCCCATCCAGGAACGAGAAAAGATCACTCGACTCCTTGACTTTGATAAGTGAGGAGATTGCGTCGCCGAGCAATCGGGAGTAGGTGCCCATCCGCTCTCCGTCGCGAGTCTCGGCATTGAACTTACGGCATAAATCAGTTATAGGCTCTGACTTACCCCGACATAGCTGACGCATACGGTCGAGCAGCCCCTTAGGGTCGAGATGATTTACTATAACCTCTGAATCTTTTGAGATATAGACCATGTAGAAGGGGTGCAACCTGTTCTTCTTGTCTATATTGATGTCGTTGTTACGGTTCTTCAAAACGAAAATCACACCCTGGGGAGCATTTTTTCCAGCAGAAGTCAAGGCATGAAGCCCCATCGGGGTATGTTCTATATCAATACCGCTGCGCATATAGTCAAGAAGGTCAAGACGGAATTCATTAAGACCTAAATCCATAATGGAAACTCCTGTACTCATTTCCTCGATGTCAACCACCTCCTCTTTCAGTCTTTCCAACTGGTCGCGGCGATATTTCAAATCTCCCTGTTCCTCAGCGGTGAGCGGATTATCGTCACCGGTAGCTGTCAGCACCGATACTTTCATGCGTGCCTCAACACGCCCTTTCAGGTTTATGTAATCGTCGAGATCCATGTCTGGCCAGAAGTTGACAAGCTGAATCCTCGCGTTTCGGGAGCCGATACGGTCAATACGTCCGAAACGCTGGATTATCCGCACCGGATTCCAGTGTATGTCATAATTGATGAGGTAATCGCAGTCCTGCAGATTCTGTCCCTCTGATATACAGTCGGTGGCAATCAGCACATCGATCTCCTCCTTGAGGGTGGGATATAGCGTGTCTCTCTCTTTTGAGATTGGTGAGAAGAGAGTCAAGACCTTGTTGAAATCCGGTTTTTCCCGGAGTTTCAATGTTGATTTCGCCTCGATGTCGCCTGTGACAAGCGCAGTATTGAGACCCGTACGCTCTTTTATAAGGGGCGCAAGGTTATCGTAGATGTATTGAGCCGTGTCAGAAAAGGCGGTGAACACCATAACTTTTCTGTTGTCGCCATTGATAGGCTTGGCAATCTTCTCCCTGATCACATCCAGAAGCATCTGAAGTTTGCTGTCATGTGCGGGGGTGATATCCTCCAACATGAAAAGAAGGGTATTCAGATTGTCAAGGTCTTTTGAGAGATAATCGCGCCATTGTATATAATCCATATCCTCCAGAGCAATCTTGGTCTTCTTGTTGCCTATGAAGACGGTATCCTCCCTTTCATCGAAATCAAGACCGTATGAGAAATCATAATCGCTTACCATCGAAGCGTCCGGCTGACGGGCTACCAAGTTATCGATAGCCTCAATGGTTGTGGCTATGTACTTTCTGATTCTCTCTAATGTGAGCCGGAAGGAATTTACAGAACTTTCAAGACGTTTCAGGATATTGATGCTCATCAGTTGGCGTATGCCTCTCTCTCGCCCGGCTCTTGAAAGATTACCGAAGCGTCCATCCTCACGTTTCTCGGTATATTTCTCAATTTTACTCGGAAGAATAAAGTCGGAGGGTGTATAGATGGCAAGGTTGAGTTCGCTGACACTTATGAAAATATCGTTGAAATCAACAGTCTTGGAGAGGTCGGTTAGTTTAGGTGTCTTGGAAAGCGGTTTCAGTCGCTCAGGAAATTTACCGATGTCAGTAGTATCGTAATATTGCTCGATATGTTTACGGCTGCGGGCAATCGTGACACTGTCAAGCACTTCAAAGAAATCGAAGTTCAGCATCTCCAATAGTGTAGATGTGGTACGCTCTTCCGCCGGATATTTTGACCATTTGTTAAAGGCAGCCTGTGCCTGGCGGAAAATATCGTCAAGCGAACTGGTGGTTTTCAGTTTGGCGTCCATTGTCGCGCTGTCACCCTCGTAGGCAAGCGCGAGCTGGTTGCGCAGGTCGTTGAAGCGGTTGTTGACAGGTGTGGCCGACAACATCAATACCTTGGTCTTTACTCCGGCGCGTATCACCTTGTTCATCAACTGGAGATAGCGGTTCTCACGAGGGTTCCCGTCATTTTCGTCGGTGGTGACTTTACCGCCGTTTCGGAAGTTGTGGCTTTCGTCGATAACCACAAGGTCATAGTTCCCCCAGTTGATATGTTCAAGATCGAGACCGTTGCTTTGTCCGGACTGACGCGAAAGGTCGGTGTGATACAGAATATCATAACGCAAACGGTCGGCAACAAGTGGATTATTAACGTAATTGCTCCGGTACGTAACCCAGTTGTCGTGAAGTTTCTTCGGACAGAGAACGAGCACTGACTTATTACGGTTCTCGTAATACTTGATTACGGAAAGCGCGGTGAAGGTTTTGCCAAGTCCTACGGAGTCGGCAAGTATGCAGCCGTTATACTTTTCGAGTTTATTGATGATAGCGAGTGCCGCGTCGCGTTGGAAATTGTAGAGTTTATTCCAGATTACGCTCGACTTGAAGCCGGTGGCCTCGTTGGGCAACACATCTTCCGAAATATCTTCAAGAAACTCGTTGAAGATATTGTAGAGCGTTACGAAGTAGATAAACTCCGGTGAGTTCTCCCTGTAGGCGTTGGTTATATTGTCGAGCACCTGTTCGGTGACGACTTGCAGTTTTTCACCGTCGTTCCACACTTGGTTGAAGAGATTCAGATAGAACTGCGACATAGGAGCATCTGTGCGTTGAACGAACTGATATGCGTTATTACCTCGCTCACAACCGAGGTCAACAGTTGTAAATCCGGTGACCGGCATATAGTTGACATCATCCACGTTGATGAAGCCCATCATATTTTCATTGGTGCGGTTCGACTTGAAACAAGCCT
>CANPMT010000020.1 GCA_947575235.1 uncultured Porphyromonadaceae bacterium | reverse complement strand
CGCTGAGTAATCAGTCATCGATAGTATATCGGGCGCTGAGTTATCAGTGCGACGTATATAAATGTAAAAGGATGTGTCCATTTATTTGGATGCATCCTTTTTTTATTGCCTTTTGATGTGGGGAGAATTTGCTTTGTCTTTTGCTTTGTCATTTGTTGACAGGCTGGAAGCCTGTCCTCCTTGCTTTGGCTTTTGTTTTGTCGTTTGCTTTGTCGCTTGTTGACAGGCTGGAAGCCTGTCCTCCTTGCTCCGTCTTTGTTTTTTAGAGGTGGAGGGCGTTGAGGCGGCGGAGCCAGCCGCGGAGGTATTTCCAGGAGCCTTTGCATTGGCGGTAGTGGCGCTCGCGCAGTGAGCGCAGGCTCTCGAAGAGAGCCGAAGGGTCGGAGGCGTTGATGGCTGCCACCGTCTTCGGTCCGACAATGCCGTCGGGTGTCGTGCCGAGTAGACGTTGCACGTTCTTCAATACCCCAGGGCCGGAGGCCCATACCCAGTCAACAATCATCTCCGCTACACCTTGCGAGTCTATTTCATCACCCCGGCAGCGGTCCCAGTACATCGTTTTCAGTATCTCACACCACTCAGCGAAGCTGATGGCGCGTAGGTCGCTCTTTGTCGGCGCCCGTCTCCCTTTGCGTTTGCAGTAGGCCGTGTAGGTTGTGAGTGTGACATCGATCATTGTCGCGCCCCCCGGGTCGTCCGGGTCGTCGCTCCAGCCCCGCTTGCGGGCTATGCCGAATTGTTCCTCCAACGGAAGTGTGAGGTCATTGCCACTTACCCCGGCTGCGAATTGCAGGATGAAGGGGATCATCTTTTCGTAGTTTGCCATAGTCGTTCAGTTTTAGAAATTTTTATCTCGTGAAACTACAGAATCTTTATCTCATAAAACTCCAGATTTTTATCTCATAAAACTCCAGATTTTTATCTCATAAAACTCCAGATTTTTATCTCATAAAGCTCCAGATTCTTTATCTCATGAAACTACAGAATCGTTATCTCATAAAGCTCAAGAATCTTTATCGCATAAAGCTCAGCTGGTGTGTCAAAAGAGGACACATTCCAAGTTCCGCGCAATGGCAAAGGTAGAATGATATCAGCGGTTGACTTTGTTATTCTGAGTCAGATTAAACTGAACAGGGGGTGAGATTAAACTGAATAGAGGGTGAGATTAAACTGAACAGGGGGTTGAGGCGTTATACTTGTGATAGATGAATATGGGCGGTTTCCACTCTGTCAAGGGCCGCCGGAACACCACTATCCCGAAAACTATGAAATCACTTAAGACAATCGTTGCGGCTGTAGCCCTCGGCACCGCCGCTTATGTGGCTCCTAATGCCGGAGCATGCACCCGTGTTATATATAAAGGACTTGAGGATACCTATGTAGTGGGGCGTTCGCTCGACTGGAAAACCCCGATACCCACCAATCTATACGTCTATCCGGCCGGCATGAAGAAAGCCGGCTCAAATCTTCCCGGTGCCATTACCTGGACCTCAAAATATGGCGCTGTATATGCCGTAGGGTATGACGGTGGAATAACCGAGGGTATGAATGAGAAGGGACTCGTTATAAACGGTCTATTCTGCAAAGGCACCGTCTACGACAATGAGGACACCCGTAACCTCCCTCCGATGTCGCTCTCGATGTTTGTAGGGTGGCTCCTCGATATGAATGCCACGACCGACGAGGTGGTGGCCGAGCTCAGCAAGCATAACTTCTCGCTCAGCGGAGCGGAGTTTGACAACGGCACAGTATCAGCCCTCCACTGGGGTATAACAGATGCCTCCGGCAAGTCAGCCATACTTGAATTCGACCATGGCGACGTGAAGATATACGACCCGGGTGACATCCAGGCCATGACAAACGACCCTCAATGGCCCGATATGGAGGCTATCATAGCCTACTGGAAAAAAATCGGTGGACAGAACATGCTCCCCGGCACCGTCAGCAGTCCCGACCGCTGCGTTCGCGCCAACTATTTCGCGCATCATGTCGATGCCGTATCCGACCCCGCCTTGGCAATGAGCATCACCCGGAGCATCCTTGTGTGCAGCTGTGTCCCTTACACTTACCTTATCCAGGGTGAGCCGAATGTATCATCCACACAGTGGCGTTCATTTGCCGACCTCAAGAACCGCCGTTACTATTTCGATATCGTCACCAATATGGGATGCTATTATATCGACCTCTCCAAGTGCGACCTTCGCAAAGGGGCCTCAGTGATGAAACTCGACACAAGCACCGAGACCAACCTCATAGGTGAGGCCAATCACGCACTGAAGAAATCAGAACCGTTCACTCCGATTTACTGATAACCCTGATGATTTACTTAGTTATCCGATGATTTACTGATAAACCCGATGATTCTGCCGAAGATGGCAGAGAGGGTATCACCCTTGGCATAAGGGTTGTCGGCGCATAAGGCAAGGTGCCGGAAATCATCCGAAAGAATTTTTTTCAGTCCTGCTTCTATCGACCCGCGGTCAGACTGCACATCAACGACAGTCAGTCCGCGGGCTCGTCCTTTCTGTCTATCCCCGATATTCAGGGTGGGTATACCGAACGAGGGTGCCTCTATCAGTCCGCTCGACGAGTTACCCACAACGCCCGACGCATGATGCAGGGCGGAGTAATAGCGGCGTCGGCCGAGCGACTCCACTGTCTTCACCATCCCCGTGTGCCTCTCGCCCCATTCCCTGATAAGCGACGCCACTCTCTTACCCCCCGTGTCGGAGTTCGGCATAGTGAAGAGAATCCTGTAGCCGGCCTTGATGGCATTCTCCAAAGCATCGAGCAGGGCAGTGGTCTGCGCGGCCTCCTCCCCCGGGAGTGTGGTGACAGGATGGAAAGTAGCCACAAGAAACTTATCCCCCAATCTGAAACCTATCGACTCCTCAAGCTTATCCAGAGGGAGGAAATCCTCATGAGCTATGTTGTCAACCCCAAGCGAGCCTACCCACTCCACATTCTCAGGCGCGGCACCCATACTCACCACACGCTCCGCATACTCGCGGGTGGAGGTGAAATGCAGCGTAGAGAGCTGCGTTATGGCATGGCGTATGCAATCGTCATACGCCCCCTCGGTTGTCTCGCCACCATAGAGATGGGCTATGGGTATGCGGAAAATCAGCGCCGCCGAGGCAGCCGCCAACATCTCGTAGCGGTCGCCCAAGATAATCACCAGGTCAGGCTGCAGCCGGGCGAAAGCATCAGCTATGCCGATCTGCACCAATCCCATCGACTTCACGGTAGCCGCCGGTGAGTCACCCGCCAAAAGAGAGTCAATACGGCAGTCCACCTTGAAACCGTCAGCCTCAATCTCATTCACCGTCATCCCATACTCCGGAGCGAGGTGCATATTCGTGGCGATAATCTGCAGTTCAATACCCGGATGTTCCTTAAGCTTGCGCATAAGTCCCGACATGATTCCATAGTCGGCCCTCGTTCCGGTCACCACACAGACACGCTTTCTGATAACTGCTTCCATCATATCTCAATCTGTTCATCACGTGTGAAATTGCGGATGGCACGCCTTCCGCACACCATATCCCACAGCATGGGTGAGAGTCCGTCGCCCGGACGTTTCACCGTCAGGTTCTCAGCCGAGAGCACCTCGCCGCACACGATGTCGCGGGCAGCCACGATACTCTTCCTCGCCACAGCCATATTCCCCCGTTCAGAGTCAGACACCCTCTTCAGTCCGGTTCCCAAAGCAGCCTCCACATTTCTCACCGCAGTCACCATCCTCTTCAGTTCCGCAGGCTCGAGCGACGCCACATGGTCGGGCCCCGGGAGATTATGGTCGAGCGTGAAATGCTTCTCGATAACCGTAGCCCCCAAAGCCACAGCCGCTATCGGCACCTCGATGCCGCGTGTATGGTCGGAATAACCCGTGTCCACGCCGAAAGAGGAGCGGAGCGTCTCCATCGCCCTGAGATTCACATCCCGCATCGGGGTAGGGTATTCCGTGTTGCAATGAAGCAGCGTAATCATCTCACGCGTGTAGCCCCTTTCATAAAAGACAGCGAGGGCACCCTCCACGTCGGCCAACGTAGACATCCCCGTGGAAATAATCACAGGCAACTTCGTGTCGGCAATCATACGCAGATAGGGGAGGTTGGTAATCTCACCCGACGGCACCTTCATGTAATCCATGCCCAACGAGGCGAGAAACTGGATACTCTCCCCGTCGAAAGGTGTGGAGAGGAACCCGATACCCTTGGCGCGGCAATACTGCGCCAGCTCCCTGAACGCCTCAAACGGAAGCTCGAGAGAGCGCAGCATGGCCAATTGCGAGTCTGCCTCGCAATTACGCTTCTGATAGTCGGCCGTGCGTCCGGCAGAGGTCACAAGACGTTCAGCCTTGAACGTCTGGAACTTCACATAATCGGCACCCGCCTCAGCGGCGGCGTCCACAAGTCTGCAGGCCAGGTCGAACTTCCCGTTATGGTTTACGCCGGCCTCAGCGATAATCAATACACGCTTCATAAAAAATAGATATAAATCCCTGACTCCTTATTCCTTATTCCTAATCCCTAATCCCGACTTCCTACTCCCTGAATCCCTGCTTTCTACTTCCTAATTCCTGTTTCTTAATCTGTGAAGCCTCAGCGGGTCGCCGTGATATATCCCCGGCTCCGTAAGATTGCGGTTGACGATACAGCCCATACCCACAGTCACACCGTCGGCAATGGTGACGCCATTCCTGACACGGGCACCTAATCCGATGAAACAGTCACGTCCGATAGTGACTCCGCCGCCGATCACAGCCCCCGGTCCGATAAAAGTATTTGCGCCCACCACACAGTCATGCTCCACTATGGCACCCGTGTTAACAATCACATGACCCCCGAGCGTGGCACGGTTTACCACAGCGCGGTTAAGCACCGCGCACCCCTCGCCAAGAGTTGAATTCGGGGTGACGACAGCCGAGGAGGCAACGATAGAGGCGAAACTCACCCCCGCCTCCTCATAGAGCGATATGATACGTCTCCGCTTATCCATCACAGGGAGTCCGGCATATACGAAAGCTATATGGAAACGGTAGCCCTCGGCTGCCAAAGTGGCCGCGTCGTCATCAGAGCCCAGACGCGGCACAGTCATGCACGGCGCGTCAGCCGGTGCCGTATATCCCGCCACAACCGGAGCATCTGCTCCACGGGCATGGTCAAACGCCAACGCCTCCATAAGCGAGAGGGCATGTCCGCCACCTCCGGCAAGAATAATATCAGTATTCATCTTCATATCACATATAGATTATTGATGGCCGTGACCCACAAGCTCCCAGAACGCCACAGCCGAGGCGGCCGCCACATTCAGAGAGTCAACACCATGCGCCATAGGTATCTTGGCCGTGAAATCGGCCTCCGCTATAACCTCGCGGGCCAGACCGTCACCCTCTGTGCCAAGCACCATCGCCACCTTCGGCAGAGCCTTCAGACAAGGGTCGGCTATGCTCACCGAATCATCCGTAAGCGCTAGCGCCACCGTGGCGAACCCAAGCTCCTTCAGCGAAGCCACAGGGGCATCGAGCCACGTCCAGGGCACAAGGAAGACACTCCCCATCGACACCCTCACCGAACGGCGGTTGAGCGGGTCGCACGAAGTTGTGGTGAGCAGCACGGCATCGATACCCAAGGCAGCCGCCGAGCGGAAGATAGCCCCGATATTTGTGGTGTCGGTAACGCCGTCGATCACAGCAATGCGCCGTGCGTCGCGGCACACCTCCTCCACAGGGCGTGGCATAGGGCGGCGCATCGCGCAGAGCACACCCCGCGTCAGGGTGTAGCCGGTAAGGCCCGCAAGAAGTTCCCTCGGACCCGTAAAGACCGGAATGTCGCCGCAGCGGCTGATAATCTCAGCCGCGTCACCCTTGATATGCTTCCGCTCGCAAAGCAGGGCAAGCGGGGTGTGACCGGCCCTGAGAGCCACATCAATCACTTTCGGGCTTTCAGCTATGAAGATACCCCTTTCAGGGTCAAGCCTGTTGCGCAGCCTGGCCTCCGTAAGGGTAGAGAAAATATCCACCCCCGGATGGTCAAGCGAGTTTATCTCGATAAGTTCCATAACACAAAATTAGCTAAATCAAATTTAAATTGCTAAATTTGCATAAATATTTTGCCGGACAAAATTAAATACCGGCTTTCACAGAGTATTTTATCATAGATTGAATGATACGTACAGTATTGAAAAGAATCCTCCCATCGGTGATGGGCGTCATGGCAGGAGTGGCCATGACCATAGGTCTGAGCGAGACAGCCTCGGCCTATGAGCCTCGCGTGCACTGCGCCGAAGACACCGCCATGGTGGCTAAAGTGCTGCGTGCCGTAACCGACAATGGAGGCACCTTGGGTGAGCGCATAGCCTTCGCCGCGCGACAGCTTGAGGGAACCCCCTGGAGCAATGCCGAAGACCGCGACACCACAGGCACAGTGATAATCAACATGCACGGCTTTGACCGTCTCGGGTTCGTCAACACGGCAATGGCCTTGGGCGCAGCCAGTCTCAAGCCGGTGCCGCGCGTCGAGGAGTTCGAGCTGCTGTTCGAGAACATGAGCCGCCGCAAGGGTGAGGATAACGGTTTCCCCAGCCGCCTCATCTACGTCTCAGACTGGATTGTCGACAACGTCTACCGAGGCAACCTCAAGGAGATGACCGAATACGTCACCGGAGGCGGGTTCAAGACCAAGACACTCGACTACGTGTCGCACCATCCCGAGGAGTATCCGGCCCTGAAGAATCCGGAGGTGCTCGAGAAGGTGAAGATGAACGAGATGGGCTACCGCAGCCACCGCATACCGCACCTGAAGAAACAGAGCGCCGCCAACAAGCCGCTCCATGAGCTCATGCAGACAGGCGACGTCATTGTGATGCTCTCGCCGCAGCCCGACTTCGACCTCTACGACATCGGAGTGATAGAGATGCGCGGGGGAGAGCCCTACCTGATTCACATCTCGCACGAGAACGGCAGTGTGGTGGCCGATCCCTACCCCCTGGCGCGCCTCTTCAAGCTCGACGGACAGCATTTCTACGGCTACCGCTGGCTCCGCCCACAGGAGTAATCACACCGGATAAAGCAGGGTGCAGCCCCGCGGAATCCCGGGAAAGGTGAAAAATGAAAGAAATCAGGAGGATTTTCAGGTTTGCTCTTGCATAATTGGTAACAGTTTGCTAAATTTGCGCCCATGAAGAGTCGGCTCAACGACTTGACGCAAAACTATTAGCCGTAATCCAATGAGCAAATCCAGCCTTCCACGCCCCCGCATCCTTATGGTCTATACCGGAGGAACCATAGGAATGCAAGAGAATCCGGTGACCCATGCGCTTGCCCCGGTTGATTTCCATCACCTGATAGACAGTGTGCCCAAACTCAAGATGCTCGACTTCGAGATCGGTAGTTTCCAGTTTGAACGGCCCATCGACTCCTCGGCCATGACCCCCGGTCACTGGGCCGAGATAGCCAAGGTGATAGAAGACAACTACGAGAGCTACGATGGCTTTGTCGTGCTTCATGGCACCGACACGATGGCCTATACCTCGTCGGCGCTCAGCTTCATGCTTGAGAATCTCGACAAACCGGTCATCATCACCGGCTCGCAGCTCCCCATAGGCGAGGTGCGCACCGACGGTGAGGAGAATCTCATCACCGCGCTCCAGATCGCCGCCGCTCGCGACGCTTCGGGGCAGCATATGGTGAGGGAGGTTGCCATCCTGTTCGAGAACTATCTCTGGCGGGGTAACCGCAGCACAAAACGCAGCGCCGACAACTTCAACGCCTTCAAGAGCAACAACTATCCCGAGCTCGCCAAAATCGGTCTGGGCATAACCTACAACCGCGAGGCCCTCTGGCGCGGCCGCAACCCCGGGGCACCGTTGAAAGTGCATTACAACATGGACTGCAACGTGCTCTATATGGATCTCTTCCCCGGCATAAAGGAGGAGGTGGTGAAGCATATGCTCGCCACTCCGGGCATAAAGGGTGTTGTGCTGAAGACTTTCGGCGCCGGAAACGGCCCCACCGACCCATGGTTTTTCGAAGCCATAAGGAAGACTGTCGAGAAGGGGATTGTGGTGGTCAACATCACCCAGTGCACCAACGGAAGCGTGCATCCCTTCCGTTACCAGACCGGCATGGAGCTGGCGCAATGCGGAGTGGTGTCGGGCCATGACCTGACGTCGGAAGCCGCCATCACCAAACTCATGCACCTGCTCGGGCGCGGAATGTCGGCCGACGAGGTGAAGAATTATATGGAACTGAGTCTCTGCGGCGAGATCTCGAGCTGACCCGGCCCTTCCGACCGGATCAGAATGAGGCTCCCACAGAATTAAATGTATAATATTGACATAGATGGTGGGACTTACTGCCGCTGATTTTGCCGATACCGGTCAATGGAGGCTGATTATCAATATCGGCTCCAAATCTATAGCGGCCTATCTTGAGAACACGATACATGAGGATCTTCCTTTACAGATGCTGTTCAGGCAGGACTGGGAGGAGGATCCCGATAATCTTTTACACCATATCGAGAATGTGGTGTATGACCATCCACGCGTGCTCGACGATTTCTCGGCCCGCATTGTAATCGACGCCCCGAAAACTCTCTTCTGCCCCACGGAGCTTGTCAACGAGACCGAGGGAACGGAGGAGGATTTCTATACGGCTGTCTATAAAGCCGAGGCCAACGACCTCATGTGCGAGACCGACGGCGACATCACCGCCGTGTTCACACTCGTGCCGGGCCTGAAGGATTTCCTGAGCCGTACATTCCCGGGCGCGAGGATCGGATGCCGGCTCATGCAGCAGGTCATCCGTCAGCGCCACAGCGGCGAGGGCACCGGGATGTGTGTGGCCGTATATCCCGACGAGGCCGATTTCGTGCTCACCGACGGCCCGCGCCTTATCTCCGCCTCAACCCATCCCTGGACAGCCCCGACCGATATTCTATACCATATTCTCAACTTGTTCAGGGTGTATGGCGTTAGTCAAGAGGAGACATCCGTGAAAATCACGGGCGACGACATCTCCGAAGAGACGATTGGGAATTTCAGGCAGTTTATTCCGGGTCTGACAACGGTTCCCTCCGGATTAAAAATTGAGAAAGAATGAGAATTATAAGAGGTAAATACGGGAGACGCCGTTTCGATGTGCCGAAGAATATAACGGCGCGTCCCACTACTGATTTCGCACGCGAGAATCTTTTCAACGTGCTTGAGAATATGGAGGAGTTCGAGGGGAAAAGCGCGCTCGACCTCTTTGCCGGGACAGGCGCCATAAGTTTCGAGTTCCTCTCGCGTGGCTGCTCCGAGGTGACAGCCGTGGAGCAGGCTCCCGTGCAGGCACAGTTCATCCGCAGTGTGAAGGAGAAACTTGGCGACGAGTCATTGCGCGTCATCAAGGGTGACGTGTTCAAATTCGTGCTCACCTGCAGCCGCCAGTTCGACTTCATCTTCGCCGACCCCCCTTACGACCATCCCCGCTTCGACGAGGTGCCGGAGCTGATACTCAACTCACCCATGGTGAAGAGGGGCACGGTCGTGATAATAGAACATTCGCGCACACGCGACTTCTCACACCTCCCCGGATTCGCCCAGCACAGGGTGTATGGAAGTGTCAACTTCTCGATCTTCGTGGTGGAATAGGGATTTCACCCGGGATAGTGGTTTCACCCGGAATGTATAGCCGGCCTGGAACAGGGAGCTCAGATTTTTTTATTAATTTTGCAATTATTAATGATAACCCGATATGGAGAATAATATAAAACTCGACACGATTGAGGAAGCCATCGAGGATTTCCGCAATGGTAAGATGATAATAGTGGTCGATGACGAGGACCGCGAGAATGAGGGCGACCTTATCATCGCGGCTGAGAAGATCACCCCCGAGGATGTGAATTTCATGCTCAAGAACGCCAGGGGTGTGCTCTGCGCCCCCATCACCAACAAACGTTGCGAGGAGCTCGACCTTCCGCATCAGGTGACAGACAACACCTCGGTGCTCGGCACCCCCTTCACAGTGACAGTCGATAAACTGGAGGGTTGCTCAACCGGAGTGTCGGCCGACGACCGTGCGGCCACTATCCGCGCCTTGGCCGATCCCGCCTCTACTCCCGCCACCTTCGGACGTCCCGGCCATATCAATCCGCTCTACGCCCAGGACCGTGGCGTGATCCAGCGTTGCGGCCACACTGAGGCGGCTGTCGACTTCGCCCGTCTCGCCGGTCTGCAGCCTGCTGCCGCCCTCATGGAGATCATGAGCGACGACGGCACCATGGCCCGTCTCCCCGAGCTGCGCCGCCGCGCCGACGAATGGGGTCTCAAGCTCGTAAGCATACGCGACCTCATAGCCTACCGTATGCAGAACGATTCAATCGTTGAGATGGGTGAGGAGGTAGACATGCCCACCGCCTACGGCCATTTCCACCTGATACCCTTCCGCCAGAAAGATAACAATCTTGAGCATATCGCCCTGATAAAGGGTGATGTGGCCAACGGCGAGCCCGTGCTCGTGCGCGTGCATTCATCGTGCGCCACAGGCGATATCTTCGGCTCCATGCGCTGCGAATGCGGCGAACAGCTCCACCTCGCCATGCAGAGAATCGAGAAGGAGGGACGCGGCGCCATCATCTACCTCAACCAGGAGGGGCGCGGCATCGGCCTGATGGATAAGATCAAGGCTTACAAACTTCAGGAGAACGGTCTCGACACCGTCGACGCCAACCTGCATCTCGGCCACAAGGCCGACGAGCGCGACTATGGCGTTGGAGCCAACATACTCCATGCCCTCGGCATCAAGAAGATGCGTCTCATGTCAAACAATCCGATGAAGCGTATCGGCCTGGAGGGTTATGACATCGAGGTGACAGAGAATATCCCTCTTGAGGTGGAACCCAACAAATACAACAGCCGCTACATGCACACCAAGAAGGAGCGCATGGGCCATGACCTCCACAAGGTGTGATAGAATCCGACGACGGCTCTACACGGAGCCGGTGACATGATATGAACAAAGAGATACTGAGGCTGGGCGTGCCGGCGATCGTGAGCAATATCACGGTGCCGCTGCTCGGCCTTTGTGATACAGCCATATCGGGGCATTTAGGCTCCGAGATATACCTGGCCGCGATAGCCGTGGGGGCGATGATGCTCAATGTCATCATCTGCCTCCTCGTGTTTCTGCGCATGGGCACCACCGGAATGACGGCCACCGTCTACGGCGCCGGCGACAACGATGGGATACGCCGCATCTTCACCCGCGCCCTGATACTCGGCACAGGGTTCGGCGTGGCCCTCATATTGCTGCAATACCCCCTCATGCAGGGTATGCTGGCGATAATCGACCCCGAACCCGAGGTGCGCCTCTATGTGGAACGCTACTTCATACTCCGCATATGGGGTATGCCGGCCCTGTTGGGGATGATGGCCGTGAGCGGCTGGTTTGTGGGTATGCAGTCAACCGTTCCCCCGATGGTGATCTCAATCACCATGAACATAATCAACATCCTTCTCAGCTATCTGCTTGTGTTCCACACCTCGGTTGGTTTCGAGGGGGTGGCATGGGGCACCATGGCCTCCAACTGGGCAGGCTTCATCATGGCCCTGATATGGGCCCGCAGGTTCCGGAGTGGTGAGAGACTTCTCTGCCGGCGCGACGAGATTCTCCGAGGTGGCGGGATGCGGCGCTTCTTCACCGTCAACGCCAACCTCTTCTTCCGGTCGATATTCGTGATGGCCGTCAGTATGGGTGTCACGGCTGCCGGAGCGCGTCTCGGTGCCCTCACCTTGGCGGTGAACGTGATCATGATGCAGTTCTTCCAGTTCTTCTCCTACTTCATGGATGGGTTCGCCTTTGCCGGAGAGGCCCTGACAGGACGTTTTGCCGGAGCCGGCGACCCGGGGATGCTGCGCCGCAGTGTGCGCGCGCTACTTCTCTGGACCGGCGCCATGGGGGCCGTGTTCAGTCTGCTCTACCTCTTCGGGGGTGACGCCGTGACCGCCCTTCTCACCGACAGCGACAACGTGAGGGAGGGTGTTGACTCCATGATGGTATGGGTGGCGCTCCTCCCCATATGCTCAGCCTGGGCATTCATCTTCGACGGCTTCTACGTGGGTATAACCGACACCGCCAAGATGATGCTTGCCACACTCTGCGCCTCCCTTCTATTCTACCTCCTTGCGTGGATGCACATAGCCGACGGCACCGTCAGCTTCGCCGTGGTAGGGAACACAAGGCTGTGGACCGCGTTTTTGGCATATCTTTTGCTGCGTGGGGTGGTGTTGGCCGCGCTCTGGCCGCGCTCAGTGAGGGTGCGGATGAGTGGAGCGGCATGATATACAATAGAGAAGCTGCATAACAAAAGGTGTGTGTACACCGTTTAAATAGAAAGAAAGCATCACGCGACATGATAAAATTTGTAAATGCCAAGATTAACCTTGGGCTTAATATAGTGGCGAAACGTGAGGATGGTTATCACGATCTTGAGACCGTCTTTTTCCCCGTGGGTATAGAGAGCGGTATGCCGCAGCAGCCCCAGGCCTTCGACGATATCCTGGAGATGAACTTCCAGCCCGGCAACCAAACCGGTTGCAAATTCCAGATGATGGGACGCCGCATAGACTGTCCCCCCGAGAAGAACCTTGTGGTGAAAGCCACCTCACTCTTCCTGCGCTCCTACCTTGACAAGTTCGGCGCAGACGACGACTTGGGTATGTTCACCATAACACTTGACAAGCACCTCCCCGACGGAGCCGGGTTGGGAGGGGGGAGCGCCGACGCCTCCTTCACCCTCGTCACGCTCAACGAGCTTCTCGGCGAGCGCTTCACCAAGAGCGAGCTTGCCGACATGGCCCGTCGCTTGGGAGCCGACTGCCCCTTCTTCATCTACAACACCCCCTGCTTCGCCGAAGGTATAGGGGAGATACTGAATCCGGTTGAGATCGACCTCAAGGGGAACTGGCTGCTGATAGTGAAGCCCGACGTCTACGTCTCCACCAAGGATGCCTTCAGCGGCGTGAAGCCGCGCAGGCCCGACTTCGACCTCCGTTTCCTGCACTATCTCCCCCTCGACCAATGGCGCGGGAAGGTAGTCAACGACTTCGAGGAGACCGTCTTCCCGAAATATCCGGAGCTTGCCCGGATAAAGGAGCGGCTGTATGAGCAGGGTGCCGTGTATGCCTCCATGAGCGGAAGCGGATCGGCTATCTATGGCATTTTCAGTGACGGAGAGCGGGCGAAAGCGGCATTAGACACAACTAATGAGGGAGTTTGGTTGTTCAGATTATAGCGTCAGGCTGTTTTTGAGTGCGTATGATGTTTACGCACTCAGCTCTTGATTGAGATTCCTTTTAACATAGTTTGGCCTGATATTTGCAAGATACATACTAAAACACTATCCGTTATGGGAAAGAATAAGTTTTATCAAAAATACAAAGGGGCGCAGGACGCCCGCGATGATGAGAATGTCATTGATCCTGAGAACCAGAATGCAGCTGATGCCGGGAATCAGGAAGTCAGCATAGATGATGTGGCTCCCGAGGCAGAGAATGCTGGGGAGGCGGAGGCAGAGGCTGAGAACAACAGTCTCGAGAACCGTGTGTCTGAGCTTGAGGAGCAGGTGGCCAAGGAGAAGAAGGAGTATCTCTTCCTCATGGCTGAGTTCGACAACTTCCGCAAGCGCACCCTCAAGGAGAAGAGCGAGATTATCAAGAATGCCGGCGAGAATGTGCTGAAAGGTCTGCTCCCGATCATGGATGACTTTGAGCGTTGCCTCAAGGCCGCCGAGACGAGCGAGGACACCGAGGCCATGAAGGAGGGTGTCAATCTCATCTACAACAAACTGAAGAAATATCTCGCTGCCAACGGCGTTAAGGAGATTGATCCGGCCGACGACACATTCGACACCGAGAAGCATGAGGCAATCTCCGTGGTGCCTGTGCCCGACGAGTCGAAGAAGGGTAAGATAATCGACACCGTGGAGAAGGGATATATGATCAACGACAAAGTGCTCCGCCATGCCAAAGTGGTGGTTGCCCAGTAAAGAAAGGAATCTGAGCCATGGCAGAAAAAAGAGACTATTATGAGGTGCTTGGCGTCAGCAAGGACGCGAGTGCCGATGAGATAAAGAAGGCCTACCGAAAGATGGCCATCAAGTATCACCCTGACAAGAATCCGGGTGACAAGGCCGCTGAGGAGAAATTCAAGGAGGCTGCCGAGGCGTATGATGTACTGAGCGACGCCGACAAGCGTGCCAAGTATGACCAGTTTGGCCATAACATGGGTCCGCAGGGCTTCGGTGGCGCCGGAGGCGGCGGCTTCTACAGCGGCGGCGGTATGTCGATGGAGGATATCTTCGCCCACTTCGGTGATATCTTCGGCGGCCGTGGCGGCTTCGGAGGCGGCTTCGGCGGTTTCGAAGGGGCTTCGGGCGCACGTCCGCGTCAGCATGTCAACAAGGGAACCGACCTGCGTATCACTGTAAAGGTCACCCTGAAGGATATAATGAACGGTGTCGACAAGAAACTGAAGATACCCCGCTACGTGGCCTGCGAGCATTGCAAGGGCACGGGCGCCAAGGATGGCACAGCCTTCCACACCTGCCAGCGTTGCCACGGCACAGGGTATATCACCCACGTGCAGCAGACCATGTTCGGCGCTATGCAGAGCGAGTCGGTTTGTCCGGAATGTAACGGCGAGGGTAAGGTTATCTCCGAGCCCTGTACATATTGCAACGGCACCGGTGTCGAGAAGCGCGACGATGTTGTAAGCTTCCACATTCCGGCCGGTGTTGAGGATGGCATGACGCTCACCATGCGTGGCCAGGGTAACGCTCCGCGCCACGGGGGTGTCAACGGCGACCTTCTCATCGTTATCCAGGAGGAGAAGAATCCCGAGCTTATCCGCGACGGCGACGACCTTATCTATAACCTTATGCTCGACTTCCCGACGGCGGCTTTGGGCGGCAGTGCCGAGATTCCTACAGTCGATGGCCGTGCGCGTCTGAAGATTGCGGCCGGTACACAGCCGGGTAAGGTGCTCCGTCTGCGCGGCAAGGGCTTGCCCAAGATGAACAGCAGCGTGAAGGGTGACCTTCTGGTGAATGTGATGGTATACGTGCCTGAGAATGTCACGGATGCCGAGAAGGCAGCGATAGAGAGCCTGAAAGAGCAGCCCAATATCGTGCCTACAGAATCAACCGCGAAACGTATCTTCTCACGTCTGCGCCACATCTTCAATAAGGAGAACCGTGGAGTGGAATGAGTAAGGGATAAGTCAGAGTGATGAAGTAATAAGTGATGAGGTGACAGGGGTTCAGGCTTTGGTCAGGACGTGGGGGAGGAGATTGCGTGTAACGCCTCCGAACCTCACCTTGTAGCTCTTGGCCGTGGCGTCATAACCCTCTATTACACCCTCACCGAATATCTTGTGAAGCACCTTTGTGCCATTGGCCAAGGGTGCTTCTGCTGTCTCACCCAATTCCTCTTTCAGCATCCTCACGAGTCCGGCGGTGCCCTGGAGCAGGAGCGGGTCGAGCTGTCCCTCCACCTTGAGCATCCCCTCCGGCACTTCCGAGAAGAAGCGCGATGGGTATTTCAACGCGCCGTTATCATTCATGTATCCCTCCGACTCGCATAGCCAGAGCATCTTCTCGGCGCGCGTCACGGCCACATACATCAGGCGGCGTTCCTCCTCCTCACCATCCTGGCGACGCTCGCGTATGGAGCGGTGGTTGGGGAAGATACCCTCCGTGAGACCCACCACGAAGACCTCCGGAAACTCCAAGCCCTTCGACTGGTGGATTGTCATCATCCTAACGCGTTCCGAATCGTTGGTGCGGTCGGCATTCGTATAGAGGGCAATCTCCTGCAGATATGATATGAGGTCGGCGTCACCCTCGTCGATGCGTCCCGCCTCAAACTCCTTCATGGAGTTGATAAGCTCGGCTATATTCTCCAGGCGTTCCTCCTCCTCGTCGTTGCGGTAGAGGTCGGCCAGGCCGCTCTCCTTCATAACCCAGTCGGTCAGTTCCGACACACTCATCAGCACCACGCGGTGACGCGCGGCGTCGATCAGGTCGATGAAATTACGTAGACTCGACTTGTTGAACGGTTTCTCGTCGATATTGCGGCGCAGGGTCTCCATCAGAGGAGAGTTCTCCTCCTCGGCCAATTTAGTGAGTGCCTTTAGCGACGACTCACCGAATTTCCGTGCCGGGAGGTTGATGATACGGCGGAAAGAGATATCGTCGGCATCGGTGGCGATCAGTCTGAGATAGCTCACCACATCCTTTATCTCCTTGCGTTCGAAGAAACGCACACCACCCCATACGGAGTAGGGGATATGCTCCTTCAGCAGAGCCTGCTCCAGACTGCGCGAAAGGAACGAGCTGCGGTAGAGTATGGCGAAATCGCCATATCCCATACCCTCCTTCACACCCTCCGCGATGCGTGAGGCTATGGCTGCCGCCTCCTCCCTCTCTGACTTTGAATGCAGATGCACCGCCTGGCGTTCATTCAGTCGGCGTGTGAAGAGTTCCTTCTTCACGCGGTTGCGGTTATGGTCGATGATATGGTTGGCCACATCAAGTATGTCGGGGGTGGAGCGGTAATTCTCATTGAGGATGATATCGGTATGCGCCTTGAAATCTACGAATATCTTCGGGTTTGCCCCGCGCCATTCATATATGGCCTGGTCGGGGTCGCCCACCACGAATAGATTGCCGTGATGTTCCGTCACGGCATGGAGCAGTTTCCAGTCGTCGCCGGTGCAGTCCTGCCCCTCGTCGACCATCACATAGTTAAGTTTCTCTGTCCAGTAGGTGCGGGCATCCTCGAAATGACTCAGGATATAGAGTGTGAAATAGAGCAGGTCGTCATAATCGAGCGCGAACTGCTTCAGCTGGAGGCGCAGATAACGCACCGTGGCGTCGGGTGCCACAGATGATGAATTGGGGAGGAGATGATTCTGGATATACTTCACGGGGTCATACCCCTTGTAGGCCGCCACCTGTTTCAGGAAACGTTCGGCGGTGGTCTTCCGACGGTCTATGCCGAATTCCTGCATGGCCTGGCGTGCGAGACTCTTGGCGTCCTCCTCGTCTATGATGATGAAATTGCGGGGATACCCTATGCGGTATATCTCGCGGCGCAGGAATTTAGCGCAGAAACTGTGTATAGTGCAGATGAAATCGTTCACGCTTCCTCGGTCGACCATCCCGGCTATGCGCCGTTTCATCTCCTGCGCGGCCTTGTTGGTGAAGGTGAGGCAGAGGATATTGCCCGGACTGATACCGATCTCATTCACGATAAAGGCATAACGGTGAGCCAGGACACGGGTCTTTCCCGATCCGGCGCCGGCCACTACGCGCACACGTCCTTCAGTGGCCTCCACGGCCTCTTTCTGCCTGTTGTTCAGCACTCCGCAGCCCCCTTCTTCATAAGAAGGCACACGGCATTCGCGGCTATCCCTTCACGGCGACCGGTGAAGCCGAGACCTTCGGTGGTTGTTGCCTTAACCGACACACGGTCAACGTCGGTGGTCATCACATCGGCCAGACAGGCGCGCATGGCGTCGATGTGGGGTTTGAACTTCGGGGCCTCGGCCATGATGGTGAGGTCGACGTTCCCGATCTCATAACCGCGCTCGCGGATCATGCGGCACACCTCGGCGAGGAGCACCTTGCTGTCGGCACCCTTGTATTTCGGGTCGGTGTCAGGGAAATGGTAACCTATATCGCGCAGCGCGAGAGCCCCCAAGAGGGCGTCGCATAGCGCGTGAATGGCCACGTCGGCGTCGCTGTGACCCAACAGGCCATGTGAATGTTCAAGTTTTATGCCGCATATCCAAAGTTCGCGGCCCTCCACGAGACGATGTACGTCGTAGCCTTGTCCGATGCGTATCATGTTTTCAGAAAAAGTTTAAAGGGTAAAAGAGGGGGGATAGAGATTAACGGCGGCGTTTGCCGAGAAGATCCTGCAGACCCTCCATGTCGAAGGTGAGGGTGAACCTCAGGGTCTGGTCGAGGGGAGAACTCTGTGCAGTGGCCATCATGTAAGAGGCATCGAGGCGCACCACATTGAGCGAGAAACCGGCACCGAAGGTGAAATAGCTGCGTCCACCCTTCGAGGCGTTCTCGTAGTTGTAGCCCATACGGGCGAAGAACTGCTGGTTGTAGGCATACTCCGCGCCGAGCGAGACGTTGATCTCCTTCAGCTCCTCCGAGAAGCCGCCCGGGGCGTCGGTGAAGCTCTTGAATATACCGGAGATAGGCGACATTGTCTCCCATTTCTCCTTCGCCTCCTCATATTCCATCTGTCCCTCGATGGTATCCATATCATAATCCTTCTCACGCGGCATGGTGGGCACGAGAAGTTTGTTGAGGTCGAGTCCGATGGCCAGTGTGTTGTAATCGGCCAAGGGGAACATGAACTGTGTGCCCAGACGCAGGTTGGTGGGGAGGTAGGCGTAGTTTGCGCCATGGTCATAGCTGACCTTCGTACCGATGTTCGAGATATTGAAACCCCACGAGAACTGGCACTCGTTGCGTCCCACCATGGGATATGTGACGTAATAACCGGAGAGGTCGACCGAGAATGCGTTGGCGGCAGTGTTTGTCTCGCCTGAATAGGCATCCTCATACGAGAGGTCGGAGAGGATGTAGCGGAGCACGACACCCATCGAGAATTTCTCCGAGAGCTTGCGTGAGTAACCCAAGTCGAGTGCGAACTCATATGGGTTGATGGTCTGCACATAGTCGGAGCCTGTTCCGCCGGTTGTCACCTCGCCGAGCGAGAAATATCTGAAAGAGGCCGAAAGGGCCTGGTTGTCGTTGCTGCCCAATTTCCAGTAGCCTGAGAGGTCGGCCAGGAAGATGTCGTTCACAATCTTGCGGAGCCAGGGGGTGTAGGAGAGGGCGAGACCACCCTGTCCCCATGCGAAGGCATACTTCGAGGGGTTCCAGAACTGCGAGTTCATGTCGGGGTCGGTGGCCGCACCGAGGTTACCCATACCGGAGCCACGTGCATCCGGGGTTATGCTGAGGGTTGTGACACCGGTGTTGACCGGGTTGAAATCGTTATCCTTAATCTCATTGTCGGCCAGTGCGAAGAGGTGGCAGAAAGCCGCGAGGGCACCTGCAAGTATTATCTTTGCTGAAATTGTCATAACTAATAAACATAAAAAAGCGTCATTTATTGCACCACCGGCACATCAATGGTGCGGGAGGCTCGGAGCGACCCGTCGGGTGTTCCGGTCTGGAGAATGCAGGCCCTGTATATACCCTGCGGCAACGGGTTGCCGTTGTCGTCGCAGCCGTCCCATAGATATTCGGAATCATTCACCGTGGCGGTGCGCCTATGTGTGCCTTCACTGTCGGCTATGACCAGGCGTACCTCTCCGGCTGTGGGGTCGATGATAAACCGTCCCTCGCCGCAAACGGCTCTCTCCTCGAGGGCGAAATCCAGCGGAGTGTTGTCGGAGCCGGCGGTGAATATGAGGTTGCCACGAGTGGCGAGCGAGGCGGCGTCGCGTATCACTACGTCGAGCGAATGCTCCCCGTCTGAGAGACGTGGCAGAGTCACCTCGCGCCTGAAACTGTGGCCGGTGGAGTTATCCCCGGCGTTCTCATCCGGTTCCGCCTGACCGAGTCCGGCCGTGAGGCGTACACCGTCAATACATGCCTCGAAGGGGGTGTTTATGCCGTCGCGCCATACTCCGGCGCCGTTCTGTGAGGTGTAACATACGGTTGCTCTCCCGGTGAGGTCGTCATAACTTATCTCACTGATTGTCGGTGCATCGCCGTCGAGAGCCTCACCACCCTTGGAAGAGGATGTGTAGGTTAACCCGACCGAGCCCCCGGCTCCCACCTGAAGGTCATTGTCGTAGGCCGTGAGGAGGAGCCTCCCCTCCTTGCCTGAGAATCGTGCTGAGGTAGGGCTCACCGGAATCCTCAGAGAGAAGGCGCCATCCTTTATTTGCGCTTCAGCCAGGGCCACCACCTCATCCTCATATTCCACAGTGAGCTGTTTCACGTTGGTTCCGGTGACAAGGTCGGGCGACACCTCCGAATAAGCCGGGGCGAGGAGCTTGGCGCAAGCCGTGCCGTTGAATGCGGTGGCCTGGTCGCCATGTTTATCGCGGATGTTACCCTGCACGGTTATCCACTCGCCGGAGGAGGCCTCCGTAGGTGTGTCGGCATTGATTGAGAGAGCCGGCACAGGAAGGCGCAGGGCAGGGTCGCCCACAAGGAGAAATGCGAGTTCATTGGCCACCTTTATGTCGGTGAGCGTGCGGGCGAACACCTCCCCTATCGTGGGGGAGGAGCCTTCGGCATATTCCGGAGCCTGGGCCAGCTGCAGTATGAACCGGCTTAGGAAGTCGAAATTCTGCCCTGACCAGGTCTCGCGCACTGTGAGCACACCCCCCACGGCACCGTTCGGTGTTGAGAGAATCATATGCTCACCCACACCACGTTCCCCCTTGTCGCAGCTCGTGGTGATGCACCCGGCGGTGAAAAGGAATGGCAGGGTATTGTTGCGCAGCTCCAAGGCATCGGCCGAGGTAAAGAAATTCCCGGCCTGGTAAGCGTTGCTTGCCGCCTCGAAACTCGTGGGGGCGGCATGGCCGATATACGTCATGAAACCGCGTCCCTCGTCGAGGGTCTCTATAATCTTCTGCTTGCTCCCCTCCACCCCGTAGGCGTCGAATGGGAGAACCGTCTGCATGAGCGAAGACCCGAAGTAGCGTCTTGCCGCGTCGCTCAGGTCAACCGCCTGCTGGTCGTGGGTATGGTTGTCGCCTGTGCCCCCGATCCATAGCATATCACCCATATGGCGAGCCTTGTGAGGGTCAGATATATACTGCGTCACCTTCCTCAGATAGTCGCGGGCCTCGCCGCGTGTGGCCACAGGCAACAGACCGATGCCGATCTCCACCTGGGCTGTCTCGAGATTCCGGGTGGTGTTGAATGAGGGTGCCCCGTAGTATGGGAGAGCCGGCTGTGCGCCACGTTCATAATGTATGCTCCGTGCCTGTGGGGCTATTATCACCGAGTCGGGATTGAGCGCGTGTCCCATCCCCCTGACATCGGCCGCCAACGGACCGATAAGCATCAGATTCCTCAGTCTCAGCGGTGCCCGGCTGTACTCCTTTACCATCTTCAGAATCGCCTCCGGCGTGGGTTGGCCGCCGGAATATGTGTCATACACCTCGCGTATGGAGGTGGTGGTTACGGTCATGCCGTCATGGTCGCGGTGGAGCCGTGCGAACTCCTCGGCCTCCTCCATGAGCCATCCGGGGGCCACAATCAGCATCTCCGTACCCTCGGCCGCCCCTTGTTTGAGTGGCGAGAGGAAAGGGTTGCCGGTAAGGGTGTGATAAGCCACGGGTTCTGCAAAGTCGGTCTCCTCCGGCTGTATGCATATTACGGGAGTGTCGCGCAAGCACGTCACGTCGAAAGCGCTCCTTATGCCGTAGGTGTAGATGTCGAGGCGCACCGGGTGGTCAGGGTCGGTCACATCGAGCACCAGCGGGTTCACCTTACGTTCGAGCCTCACCCGTCTCGCCTCCCCCCTCTCTATGTCAGGGATAGCCATTATGCGCGGCATATCCGAGGGACTCTCCGGAAGGGTGAAGGTGTAATTCAGCAGCCAATAGTCGAGATTGGCTATATCGTCATGATTGTCGGGTGAATTGTATGTGATGTTGAGAGTGTTATCACCTCGTGAGGCGCTTATCGCCGTGGTGTAGGATGATGGTGTGAGATAAGTGTAGCGGGCGTTGGCGATCGGAAACTCGTTATCATTCCCCGAGGGGGTGCTGTAGGCGATTGTACCCGGGTCCTGACGCTGAAAGAAGAATACCCCCGTCACGTCCGCCTTTCCGTCGGTCGGTGCGCATGGGAGGTTGAAATTGAATCTCAGCGAGGAATTGCCGGTGTAGTCGAGGCGTTCACCCCAGAATATGTTACCTGTCTCCGTGCTGTTATGGTAAAGGTCGGTCTCATGCAGGATGAAGCTTGCCGCCGACGAAGCGAGTGTGGCGTTGTCGGTTTGTCCGGAGGATTGCATAGGTAGAAGGAACTCCGGATCATCCGTAAGGAAGGATGAGGCTGTCCGGCTGTAGATATCCAGACCGGCATTGCGGAATGTCCCATTCTTGAACTCCACATTCTGCGGACCGGAAGCGAAGAAGATAATGGCGTCATCCTCATGCAGCACGCTGCGCGGAGAGCCGTCGCCGGCCACCCCCACCTTTGACGGGTCGGTAAACCCGAGCTCGGTCAATTTATCATAGCCGATACGGTAGATACCTGCTGAATCCGTCTCCATCCTCACCCAGGTGGATGCGGAGGCGGAATTTACAATAAGCAGGAGAGGGAGGAAGGGGGTGAGTTTTTTCATAACGGATTAAGCGGCAACGCTATGCGGGGATAATTGTTATCGGCAAAAATTATTTTATGGCTATGGTGAGGAGGTCGCGATTACTTTATGGCTATGTTGAGGAGGTCGCGGTCAGGGGCACTTACGGTGATATGCTGGCCGATGGCTATCTTATGACCTTCGGCCGCCACGGGGGCGAGCACGTCGCCCATCTTCATTGTGTTTGTGCGGCTTACAGCCTCCAGGAATGAGCCTGCGGCCTCCACAAGGTCGGCCACCTTCACCTCGGCCACGACATCGCCGTCGATAAGCATCTTTATGGAATCGGAGGGGGAGAAGCTGTCGAGGGGGATGTAATCACCGGCTATCATGGCACGGTCGAACGCCTGAGCCGGATCCGGGGCGAATCCCTTGCTGATAAGCTCGGCCCTGAGGCGGGAGTCTCTGAAATGCACCGCAGGAGCCACCTCCGCGAAATAGCGGGGTGCGAAACGTGCGGCGATCGACTTCCCGATACGGTTTATCCTCACCACCGGGGTAAGGAGAGCCTCGAATTCATCCTCTGGTGCGAATTCGGGTATGAAAAAGGGTTTGCCGGCATTAGCCGTTGCGGAATCGGGGAGGAAATACCAGCCCCGTTCCTTATCATTGATAACAGTCTTCATCAGATAATCATGATTGGGCGTTGAGACGGTTATAAATCAGAGCGAGATGGGCATAGATCGAGGTATTGGCCATGACGATACCCTCAGCCACCTTCACGCGGTATGGTGTGAAATTCCAGATAGCGTGGATACCCTCGCCTATGGCGATGTCGGCGGTCTCCTGGGCGCATTCCACCGGCACAGTGAGAATGCCGATTGATGCGGGGTGTGCCTCCATCACCTCCGATATGGAATCGATATGATAGATCGGCACATTACCCACAGTGGTGCCCACCTTCTCCGGGTTGACGTCGAAGCCGGCCACGATCTCCAGACCATACTTCTCCAGACCGGAGTCGCGCATCAGGGCGGCGCCGAGACTGCCGGCGCCGAAGACGTAAGCCTTGTGCGAGGTACGGAATCCGAGAAATCCGGCCAGGGTCTCCACGAGGGCGTCCACCTCATAGCCGATGCGGGTTTTCCCCTTCAGCGAGAGGAAGGAGAGGTCTTTGGCAATCTGGGAGGCATCGACGTTGAGGGCTCTTGAGATTTGGGTTGAGGAGACGTATTCCACCTGGCGCGCCTTGAGGATCTCGACGTAAGCGAGATACCACGGCAGGCGCCGCAGGGTGGGCTCAGGAAGAATAATGTCGTTGATCATAGCGGGTTATTGTGAGGTAAGGTCTTTAAGGTCTTTAAGGACCTTAAGGACCTTAAGGTCTTTAGGGTCTTTAAGGACTTTAAGGACCTTAAGGACTTTAGCGACCTTAACTTGTTACTGCTAACTTCTTTGTCTCTGAGACTTCGGCGCCGTTGGCCATGGTGACTGTGGCGCGGTAGAGGTAGATGCCGCGCGGCACACGGTGGCCCGAGGTGTCGGTGAGGTCCCAGCTGAGATTGAGCATCGTCGAGCCCTCGCTGAGCGAGGAGTCATCCTTGCTCCAGATGAGGCGCCCTCCAAGGTCGAACACCTCAAGACGGCAAGGCATGGAGCCTAATGTGCCGTCGACACCCACACTGAACACAACCGAGGTCGTGGCCGGGTTTACATCGGTCGAGAGCTCCGAGATGGTCGGTATCCATCCCGCCTTCACCACGAAATTGAGCGAGGCCGAGTTGGAGTTGTTGGCATTGTCCCACACGGTGAAAGTGAGCGTGTGCTCACCCGGCTCAATCCCTGTGAGGGGATATGCCACGGCACCCTTACCGATCTCCGAGGCGTCAGGCGTGAAGTAATTCTGGATGTCGCTGAAGAAGGTCTTCCCGTCGAGCGACACAGTCATCTCATGTCCGATACCGGCTTCCGAGACGTTTATGCCCGATTCATCCTCAAACGAAGCGTACAGTGTGGCCGACGGACCGATGGCCGAGCCGTCGACAAAAGCCGGTGAGTTGAGATACAACCCGGTTATGGCCGGACCCTCCGTGTCGGCGGGGAGAGACTCGTCAGAGCCATAGACGTAGAAATCCTGGGTTGAACCGCTCGCCTCGCGGCGTTGGTCGTCGCAGGCATAGAGCGAGAGGAGAGCCGGACTGTAATTATTCTCAATTTCCGAAGGCATAAGGAGAGTTGTCTCCCAATAGCCGTCGGTCACTTTTGTCTTACCGATATAGAGGCGCGTCTTGCGGTCGTTATAGGTCATCTCCGTACCCTCTTTGCCATTGCCATAGGTTGTGATTACCCTTTCGGCATCATAGAGCTGCAGATCGACTGAGCCGTTGTAATCTTGAAGGAGATTGCCGTCGGCATCCGCCACATGCCCCTTCACAGTCACCCGTGAGCGGGCCTGGATAACCGGGGGGTCATCCACCCCGAGGCGTGCGCCATCAATCTCATCCACCACGACATTGAGCAGAGGCACAGGGAGGCGCATCGAGGGGTCGCCCATGAATCCGAAGCGAAGTTTGTTTCCCCTGTCATCGTTAGTATTCATCATATTCTTACCCCTGATCATACTCTCGCCGAGGCGCATGGGGAGCCCCTCGCTGTCGAGAGCGAAAGTGAACTTCGACAATTCCTTATTAAATGTACCGTTCTGGCTGATATACACCTTACGGCTCGGGCAGAGCATACCGATCACGCCCGAGGTTGGGTTGAGCCACATCACCTCGGCACCGCTCACGTCATCGCTGTCCCAGTTCATGAACTCGCAGGTGGCCGCGAGAATAAAAGTGAGGTTCTTGTTGGAGAATGAATTAATGTCGTCCCAGAGTAGCACATTCTCATGGGTCCAGCTGCGCGGGTTGGCATGTCCGATATAATCGACATAGACCACACCCTCGTTGATTTTATCCAACATACGCTGCTTGGCTGCAGGATACACCACACCGAGGGCGGACTGTTCCAGGGGATAAGAATCCAGATATAGCTTCTCATACACCAGGTCGTTCCCCTTCGGAGCCGTAAGGAAAGAGTTCCATACATCCTCAGCCTGTGTGAGGTGATTGCCGTTATCCTGGTCGTCGGCTATAATCATGACATTATTGCGCCATGCCCCTAATTGAGGATTCAGGAGATAATTCTCAAGCTTTGTGACAGCCGTCTCAGCCTCCGCCACGCTCTTCACCGGCATACGTCCCACAGCCACATGAATCTTAGCGGTATTCATGTCGAGATTGCGAGTGTTATCCTCAAGCATACCCACATAATCGTCGGTCGAGTAAGATTTGAGTATCGAGGTATTGTCAGTGTCGTGCCAGATAGGAATAACGGGATAACCGGCTCTTTTCAGCGTGGGTGTTACCAGCTTGTTGTCGTAGGTTGGCCGGCTGAAAAGGAGGCAGAAACGGGTATAGGCCGTCTCATCGCCCCCGGCGCGGTCATACCACATCTTGAGCAGCTTGCGGAAAGCCGTTACGTCAGGTGCGCCGGAAGAGAACTCGTTATATACCTGTTCCGGTGTCACCACGAGCACGTCAAGTCCATCGGTCGAGGCATGCAGGGCGGCGAGCCGTTCAGCCGCGTTGCGGTATTGCGAGGGAGCCACCACCAGCATACCCGGGGCCGGCGTGCCGTGTAGGTTCTGGTTAGGCACCGACCCGGCGGCCACTGCTGAGCGCGGTGCCTTAGTGGGGTTGAAAGCGAGATACTCCCCATACCCCTTCGGGGCGGTGAAAGAAGCCTTGTCGCCCGAGAGAGAGAAATCAACCGCCACCGGTTTCAGGGGGTCGGTCACATTCCAAATCACGGTCTGGTCGGAACATCCCTGCACCGTCACGGTAGAGGCCCTGTCAGGGGTGATATAGAAATAAAGCTCGTTGTTATACAATTTAATCTCGCGCGGATACTCCACCTCGATATAGTCGAGCCCCGCCGTGGATATGGCTCCCGTGGCGGAATAGGAGATATTCAGCACAAGCTGATTCCCCGGATCGGAGACAGTCTTATAAGATGACTCATAAGCCATGTAAAGATTATCACCTGATATTCCGTTCAAATTGTCGGAAGAGGTGGCTGCGAGGGTCTCGCCGTTTGCGGCCACCACAATCGAGGAGTTGCCGTTGGTGACCTTCGCGCCGAAGGCGATGTTGATTTTAGCGTCGCCCGTATTGTCAGGGAGCGTGAAATTGAACTTCCGCGAGGGCTGGCTGCGGAAATCCTCGCCGAGCAGACGACGCCCCATAACATAAGGTGCGAGCACATCCTGCTCATGCACTATGCGTTCGGTGAAAACAGTGAGTGGTTCATCAGCGGCAGGCGCTACAGCCTCCCCCTTTTCCGGCTCCACATGATTGCCGTCGACATCGCTGATAAAGAAATAAGCCTTGTCGGAATAAGCGTTGATGGTATGGGTATACTCCATGGTCTTCCCGCCCTGCCACTCCCAGGAGAAATTGGCATGGCCGAAGAAGAAGATACCGGAGGAGGTGCGCAGCGAGGGAATGAGCGGGAGGTCGTCGGGCATCTCCGCGTTTAGTTTTTCCGAGAGCATACGGCCGCCGTAGCCGTAGACGTTCACCTTGGCCGGGTCGGCGAAACCGAGATTACGCAGGGTAGTGTTGCTGATAAACTGGAGTCCGGCCTCGCTCACCGACACACGCGCCCACTTTCCCGAGGCGAGTTTCGACTCGGCGGCATAGAAATCGGCCGGCAGGGCGTTGGCCGGTGATGAGTATAAAACGGCACAGGCCGCCAGCGGCAACACGCGGCAGGCGGCATCTCTTAATCGTCGCAGAGAGAGGTTGGAGAAAATATGGGATAGACTCACGTTGGAGAGGTGTTAGATGTTATCAGGCCGGAGAGGTGGCCTCTTTGCATATAAAACGTAACAATACGTTTACTTATTGTTGATTGGGCTGCTGATTGGCTGAGCCGGAAGTGTAAGGCCAGAGGTCACCTTTCAGGAAACTCTCCCATTCGGGGCGGGTTCCGCAGAAGGCGTTGAGGTCGACATCCCCCTTTATACCCTCCACCTTGCCACGGTGGTTGAACTGCCAGAAGGTCCATTCCGCGTTGATAGGGGTTTCGGAGAAACCGCAGATCCAGAGGGGGTGTCCCGGGAAGGTTTCGGCCAGATAGTCATAATACCCCTCGCGGTTGGTATAGAACATCACGCGGTGGCCGAGGAGGTTGAGATAGTCAACCATCTCCGCGAGTCTGGCCGTGACCACGTCGTTAGGTATGTCCGGGGGATTACCCGTCTTCTCGATGTCTATGACCAGTCCTAAGTCGGGGCGTCGCTGGCCTACGGTCTTCATGAAATTGATTGCCTGCTCCACGCCGTCGCGGTCAAACCGGAAGAAATGATACACACCGGTCTTGAGTCCGGCCTTCATGGCCTTCTCATAATTAGTCCGGAAGTTACGGTCCTTATAGTCGCCCCCTTCGGTGGCTTTGATGAAGACGAACTCCACGCCGTCTTGGGCGGCCTTGCGGAGGTCGACGTCGCCGTTATGCCACGAGATATCGATACCCCTGACGGGGTACTTCACCGGGTCGACATAAGGTGGAGATGAGATGAACGTGCGGTAAGCCCAGATGGCGGCAAAAATCAGCAGCAGGCAAACCAGCAGGAACACTCCGGCCACGACCAGGTCTTTCCATGGGCGATTTGTAAAAGGTAACTTCACAACACAAATTTAGACAAAAATCCGACACCCCGCAAATATATTTTGTATTTTCATCTTAAAGGGTTAATTTTGCGTTATAATATGAGCGAGGCTGCCTATCATATCATAGTGATTGTAGTGGCGGTATTGGCTGTGGTGAAGGGTTACCGCAGCGGATTCACCGGTCAGGTGTCGGGCATACTCGGGTTTGCTTTCGGCACCGTGAGCGCGCATGTGTTCGCGGCCGAGGGCGAGGAGTTTCTGCGCTGGCTTTTCCCGGGGATAGCGCGTGTGTTCGGCGCGGCGTTCATCTACAGTGTGCTGTCGGCGGTGGTGATATATCTGATTGTATATTACCTCTTCAAGCTGCTCACCGGGGTGCTGCGCAAGGCAATGGAGGTGCTCTATGTGAGTGTTCTCGACTCGATATTCGGGTCGGCCTTCTGCCTGCTGAAATATATGCTGCTGCTCTCGATTGTCTACAATCTGATACTCTGTGTGAATCCCTCCTCCCCCCTGATGCGCTACGCCAACGCCGATGACGGCAACGTCGTGGAATGCGTTATGTTCATAGCTCCCGCCTGCCTCGGCTGCGGCAGCGTCGACGACCTCCACCACCTCATGCAGCTGCGCGAGGCGAAGCGCATAAGTGTGAATGAAAACAAAAAATGTGAACCCTGTGCGAGCACGGGTGATAAAACAGATATAGAAAATGCTTAAAGTCAAAAACCTGCATGCCCAGATCAATGGGAAAGAGATATTGAAAGGAATCGACCTTGAGGTGCGTCCCGGCGAAGTACACGCCATAATGGGGCCGAACGGCTCGGGCAAGTCAACCCTCTCGATGGTTCTTGCCGGGAATCCGGCATATGAGGTGACCGGGGGCTCGGCCGAGTTCTACGGTAAGGACCTCCTTGCCATGCCCCCCGAAATCAGAAGTCATGAGGGTGTCTTCCTCGGCTTCCAGTATCCGGTGGAGATTCCGGGTGTGTCGATGGTGAATTTCATGCGCGCCGCCGTCAACGCCAAGCGCGAATACTTCGGCGAGCCCGCCATGAGCGCCACCGACTTCCTGAAACTGATGCGCGAGAAGCGTGCCATAGTCGAACTCGACAACAAGCTCGCCTCACGTTCGGTCAACGAGGGTTTCTCGGGGGGTGAGAAGAAACGCAACGAGATATTCCAGATGGCTGTGCTCGAGCCGAAGCTCTCGATACTTGACGAGACCGACTCCGGTCTTGACATCGATGCCCTGCGCATCGTGGCCGAGGGTGTCAACAAACTGAAGAGCGACCGCAACGCCACCATCGTCATAACCCACTATCAGCGTCTGCTCGATTACATCAAGCCGGACTTCGTGCATATCCTCTACAAGGGACGCATCGTAATGACCGGCGGTCCTGAGCTGGCCCTTGAACTTGAGGAGCGCGGCTACGACTGGATCAAGCAGCAGGTTGACAGCGAGGATAAATAATTGGAGGTGAGTTTATATGAATGCATTGACCCAATATATAGAACTTTATAACGGACACAAGGCTCTCTTGGAGGGGAACAGCGCCCGGCTGCTCAACGACTGCCGCGAGGGTGCCCTGAGGGTGCTCGAAGGTATGGAGCTTCCGGCCAAAGGCTCGGAGAATTACGAGACCACCGACCTTCAGGCGATGCTCGCCCCCGACTACGGTGTGAACATAGCCCGTGTGCCCATCGACGTGAATCCGGCCGCCACGTTCCATTGCGGCGTGCCGAGTCTGTCGACGGCCCTCTTCCTGATGGTCAACGACCTCTATGCCGAATCTGACTCTACCCGCGAGGAGCTCCCCGAGGGTGTCTGGGCCGGAAGTCTGCGCCGCTTCGCGGGTGAGCACCCCGATGTGGCAGCCCGTTATTACGGCAAGATAGCCGATATCAACAATCCTGTGGTGGCTCTCGACACCCTCCTTGCCCAGGATGGCATAGCCATATGGGTGAGAAAGGGGTATAGAATCGAGAAGCCTCTCCAGATTGTCAACATACTCCAGAACGGCGCCCCCCTCATGGCCGTGCGCCGGTTGCTGATTGTGGTGGAGGATGACGCCGAGGTGAAGATACTCTCGTGCGACCATACCCAGAATCCTGACGTGGATTTCCTGGCACTCCAGACAATCGAGATGCACGTCGGCGCGAATGCCACGCTCGATTTCTACGACCTTGAGGAATCGACCGAGCGTACGTCGCGCCTCTCGGCCCTCTATCTGAGCCAGGAGGGAGGCAGCAATGTCATGATTGACGGCATAACACTTTACAACGGCAAGACCCGCAACGAGTTCCACACCGTGTTCCGTGGCGCTGACGCACGTCTGCATCTCTACGGGATGGGTATCGAGGACCGTCGCCGCCGACTCGACAACTACTCGCGCATAGAGCATGCCGTTGGGCATTGCAACACCGACGAGCTTTTCAAATATGTGGTGGATGACGAGGCTGTCGGAGCCTTTGCCGGCCTGATACTCGTTCAGCCCGGAGCCGACGGCACCGAGGCCTACCAGAGCAACCGCAACATCGTGGGCACCGACACCGCCCGCATGTTCTCGAAGCCACAGCTTGAGATATATGACGACGACGTGAAGTGCAGCCACGGCACAGCCACCGGTCAGCTCGACGAGATGCAGGTGTTCTACATGCGCACAAGGGGTATACCGGAGGCCACCGCCAAACTGCTTCTGAAGCAGGCCTTCATGGCCGATGTTATCGACGGCGTTCGTCTTCCCGGACTGAAAGAGCGTCTTCATATGCTTGTGGAGCGCCGCTTCGCTGGTGAGGGTGGCGGGTGCTCTAACTGCCGTTCGGCCTGTGCCGACCGTGAAGAGGAGAAGGAGTCCTGAAAAAATTATGGAAAAGGAAGATATAGAGAGAATCCGGGGGGAGTTCCCGATACTGTCGCGTGAGGTGGCCGGGCGCCCTATGGTGTATCTCGACAACACCGCCACATCGCAGACCCCCGGGCGCGTGGTGAGCGAGATAGAGCGGATCTACACCCACGAGAAGGCCAACGTGCACCGTGGCGTGCATACCCTCTCGCAGGAGATGACCGACCTTCAGGAGCACACCCGCGAGACGATACGCGGATATATCAACGCCTCAGGTGTGGATGAGGTTATCTTCACACGCGGCACTACGGAGGGTATCAACCTTGTGGCCTCCTCGTTCGGAAGCCGTTTCAAGTCCGGCGACGAGGTGATTCTGACCGTGATGGAGCATCATGCCAACATTGTGCCCTGGCAGCTGCTGCGCGACCGCACAGGGATTGTGCTGCGTGTCGTGGATATCAATGAGCGCGGTGAACTCGACCTGGAGCAATACCGCTCGCTCTTCAACGAACGCACCGTAATGGCCTCGTTCTGCCACGTGAGCAACGTTCTCGGCACGGTCAACCCCGTGAAGGAGATGACGGCCTACGCCCACGCGCAAGGGGTGCCGGTGCTGATCGACGGTGCCCAGGCATCGCCCCACATGCTGATTGATGTGGCCGACATAGACTGCGATTTCTACGTCTTCTCGGCCCATAAGATGTACGGGCCCACCGGAATAGGTGTGCTTTACGGCAAGAGGCGCTGGCTCGAGGAGATGCCCCCTTACCAGGGTGGCGGCGAGATGATAGCCAAGGTTACGTTCGAGCATACCACCTATGCCGAGCTCCCCTTCAAGTTTGAGGCCGGCACCCCCGACTTTGTGGGTATAGCCGCCTTTGCCAAGGCTATAGAGTTTATACGCGAGGTGGGGATGGAGCGGATAGCCGCTCATGAGCATGAGCTGATGGAGTATACCCAGAAGCGTATGCTTGAGATTCCCGGACTGCGGATTTTCGGCACGGCCCCAGGCAAGAGTGCGGTGATATCCTTCCTCGTGGGGGATATACACCCCTACGACCTCGGCATGCTGCTCGACAAGCAGGGTGTGGAGGTGCGCACGGGTCATCACTGCGCCATGCCGCTGATGGACCGTCTCGGCATACCCGGCACGGTGCGTGCCAGCTTCGCGGTGTATAACACCCGCGAGGAGGCCGACGCCTTCATCAACGCGCTTACCCGCGCCACGGCGATACTTAGCTGACAATAACCATGACCTATAAAAAGATAGGGGCTGCACAGATGCGCAGCCCCTATTTTTATAGGTTTGATGTTGATCAGCGTACAAGTTCCTTGGTGGTCTTGTTGCCGCGAACCACGATGTAGAGACCCTGTGTGGGATTCTCGACACGTACACCCTGAAGGTTGAAATAGATAGGCTCGGCATTTACGTCGGCGTTCTCCATCTCCACAGCCTTCACGGCAGACTCAGTGCCGGTGACACGGTTAACCTTGGCATACTTCTCCCAGGTGTAATCGTTGACATGGAAGATCATGGATGTGCCGTTGAGGTCGAGACCCGGCTGCATGTCGGCAGGATAACGGTTTGAGCCGTTGACACCTGTGTTGAAGATAACCTTGGCCACATAGAGCGACTCCGGCACCTCATACTCCCAGAAACCGGCGGCGTTGCGTGTCATCGGTTTTCCGGGCCATGCTGCGTTCTCCTCCTTGGTAGTCTCAGAATAGATGTAGGCGTGAACGTTGCCCCAGTTTCCATCGAGGAATACGCGCACCTTGCTGTCGTCTACATCGCTGTAGTCAACCATCGAGTGAGTGCCGTCGATGTAATAGGTGTGGCCCGAAACGAATTCCAGGTCGCGGCCACCGGCACGGTCATAATCGCCGTGCGCGCCCCAGCTGATGATCACCTGGGTGGGAACCTTACCTTCGGGAGCCTCCCAGTAGAGCATACCGTTCCTCTCCATCATGGCGTCGCCCGGCCATACACCGGCGATGTTGCAGTTCTCCTCCTCATTCCAGGCCCATACGGTAACGTTGCCGTAAGCGTAGGTGTTGGCGAAATAGAGGCAGTTTACGGCAGTGTCGTCATCGCCGCCGCCCTGATTGTTGTCGTCGTCATCGTCATCGTCGTCGTCATCATCGTCGCCATACTCCACGAGTTTGTGAGAGCCATCGGCATAATAAGTGTGGCCACCTACGAACTTCAGGTCGCCGGCTCCGGCACGCTCATTGTCGCCGTGCGAGCCCCAGCTGATGATGATATTCTCAGGAGCTACATCGGTGGGAGCCTCCCAGTAGAGCACGCCATTCTTCTCGATCATGGCGTCGCCGGGCCAAGTCCCAGACTGTGTGAAGTTCTGCTTGTCGGTCCAGGCCCATACACGTACGTCGGAATAACCGTTGGAGTTGTCGAAATAGATGTAGTTACCCTCACCTGTCTCCTCATGGCCGCCGCCACCGCCGCCGCCGAAGGGGGGCTCAACATTATCGTTGTAGATTACGGCAATACCGCAGCCGCCGACGTTACCTGAGATAGTGGTGGATGTAACTGTGAAAGTGCCGCCGCTCACACGGTCGGTGTAGGTGCCCGCGGGGCAGAAACCGCCGCCGTTGGCGATAGAGACATTGCCGCTGCCGCGCATAACGATCACAGCACCGCCATCCTCACGGGTGATGGAGCATGCGCCGTACTCGGCGGTAAACCAGTCGGCGCGGCCGGTCATAGCGTTGCGGAACTTGTTGACCTCAGTGATGGCCTTGCTGCGGTAGGCAGTAGAGCCCTTCTCAATCTTGATGTTGCTGAAACCCTTTGTGTTGGGGCGTGAAAGATAGAGGGCAGTGGCACCGTTGCGGCATGCGTAAGCCGCGTAAGCGCGGTCAATCACACTCTGGTCGACATTCTGGCTCCACTCGTCGTTGGAGTAGGTGTCATGGCTCTCGGCCCAGTATACCATCTTTGTGTCAGGGCAACCGTAGTCAACCACATGAGCGCCGCCGTATCCACCCGGCACACCGCCGTTGTCGCGGGCCGCGTAGTTGCAATACTTGTTGTCGGTAACCGACATATAGTTGGTATACTCCTTGATGATACCCGCGTTAGGACCCGGGGCGTCAAGGATCTCGCCATAGTGGTACATACCCGGCACAGATGTTACCGTGCTCCAGAACTGGCAACCCTCAGAGGGGAGACCGATATGCTTTGCGGCATCCCAGCGCACACCCTTCACGCCGAGGCTCTTGAGCTTCTCCACGTAAGCCTTGCCACGCTGAGCCACCTCATAATCCTCAGAGTTAACGTCGCCATAGTCGCCGAGCTGACCGTGAGTGATGGAATAGCGGTCGCCATAGTTGATTCCGCCGTTCCAGCGCACGCGGCCGTTGGCGTCCCACCAAGTGTCGTGATAACCGGCAGTCTTGTCAACATGGTTGGCCACCACGTCAACGATAACCTTTATGCCATATTTGGCAGCCTCGTCGCAGAGCGACTTGAGGTCCTGCTCCGAGCCCATACCCTGGCTTGCCTTGAAGGCGAGGTCGTAAGGGCGGTAGAGGTCGTGCCATGCGTAGCCTCCCTTCACGTCGGGACGCTGGAGAGGTGAGAGCTGCACCGAGCCGAAACCGGCAGCGGCGATGTTGGGGAGCTCCGCCTTGACCGTGTTGATAGGCCAGTTGAAGCAATGGAGGATGTTACCCTGCTGGATGTCAGCGGGGAGTCCATAGTCATACTCGGCACCCCACATTGCGGGAACCGTCAGCAGTCCGAGCATCAGACCGCCGAGAAGATGTTTCTTCATGATGAATTTTTAGTTAAACAAATAAATTAAAAAAACTAATGTAAGAATCAAAAATAAGAATCCAATACGCGTAAGAATCCAAATGTAAGAATCTACCTGTAGTAATGTCTAAATCTTGGGCGACGGACATGAAATGGCCGCCGGAGCGTGGGACTGACGGCCAGCCGCCGGTATCCACGCTGCAAAATTAGGCAGAATAAGCGAGGTGGGAAAATTAATTAGTATGTTGTAAAACATAGGAAAGTATGTTGTAAAACATAAAAAATAGGGGAAACGCCGATTGTTTTTACAACTTTTCACGTTTACAAGCGTTCTTATATATGGAAACCGGTCAGCGGGGCCTCACACTACCCCCCGGGCCTTATAAATATTTTAAGTTATGAAAAAAGTTATTAAAAAGATGGTGTTGGGTTATTTCACAACCTGCGCCCATGTCTATGACAAGTGAATTTTTTGTTTGACAAGTAAAAGAGAGAGCCTCCACGTTCAAGACGTGGAGGCTCTCTCTTTACTTTGTACTCTGTTGACAGGCTGGAAGCCTGTCCTCCTTGCAGGGCTATCGGGTTTATTTGCGGGTGTAGGGGGAGTGATGGTCCTTGGCAGAGGTCAGCTCCTCGGCAAACTTGTTGGGGAAGGTCCAGTGCTGGCGTGGATGCACCATCGCCCAAATCACCAGACCGATGCCTAACAGTATGAAGGGGATGCTGAGCATCTGGCCCAGATTCATGCCATACTTGGCAATCATCTCATACTCTGACGACACCTGCACATTCTTTACATACTCTATGAGGAACCTCGGGAGGAAGATGCCTATGAAGAAGACACCCGTTATCAGATAGGGGCGCTCCTCGGCGTTGCGCTTCCAATACATCCACATCAGCAGAATGAAGAGGGCCAGATAACAGGCCGCCTCATATAGCTGGGTGGGGTGCTTCGGTTCCACCTCGCCGTCGCGCACAAACACGAAACCCCAGGGGAGCGACGTGGGTCCGCCGTAGATCTCGCTGTTCATAAGGTTGCCTAAACGTATCAGGCAGCCCACCAGAGCGATGGCGATCACCAGTTTGTCAAAGGTCCACGAGGCCGGTTTCTTGGTGACGAACCATGAGAAGAGGAACACCGCGATGATATTGGCGATTGTTCCGCCGTGAGAGGCGAGGCCTCCGTTCCATATTTTCAGTATCTCTGCCGGGTGCTGCGAGTAATAGTCCCATTCATAGAAGAATACGTGTCCGAGACGCGAGCCGACGATCGTGGCCACCACCACATAGCCCAACAGAATGCCGAGCCATTTCTCCGGGGCACCCTCATGTTTGAACATCTTAGCAACGATGTTATAACCGAGTATGAACCCCACGGCGAAAGCCAGACCATACCAGCGCACCGAGATCGGACCGAGACTGAACAGCACCGGGTCAGCGTTCCATACAATGAAATCAAGCATGGGCAGCGGGTCAGGCGTTGACGATGGCTGCTGTGTCCTGAGCTATCATCATCTCCTCGTCGGTGGGGATCACAACCACGTGCACCTTCGAGTCGGGGCCCGAGATCTCGATCTCCTCGCCGCGCACCTTGTTGGCCTCGGCGTTGAAGGTCACGCCCATGAAAGCGAGCTGCTTGCAGATGCGTTCGCGGGTGCCGAGCTGGTTCTCGCCCACGCCACCGGTGAACACGATGACATCCACGCCGCCGAGCACAGCCGTGTAGGCGCCGATATATTTCAGGATACGGTATTCATACATATCGAGAGCCATCTTGGCGCGTTCGTTGCCGGCCTCAACGGCAGCCTCGATGTCGCGCATGTCGCTCGAGATCTCAGTCACACCGGCCACGCCGCTGCGCTTGTTGATGAGTTTACCCATGCCGGCGGCGTCAAGGCCCTCCTGCTCCATGAGGTAAACCAAAGCACCCGGGTCGACGTCGCCCACGCGAGTGCCCATCATAAGGCCCTCGGTAGGGGTGAGACCCATCGAGGTGTCGACACTCTTGCCGTCGGCAATGGCAGTGATGCTGGCTCCGTTGCCGATGTGGCAGGTGATGATGCGCTGCTTCTCATAGGGGAGACCCAAGAACTCGCAGGCGCGGCGCGATACATAGCGGTGGCTCGTGCCGTGGAAGCCGTAGCGGCGCACGCCATACTTCTCATACGCCTCATAGGGGAGGGCATACATGTAAGCCTTGGCTGGCATAGACTGATGGAAAGCGGTGTCGAACACAGCCACCTGGGGCACCTTCGGGAGAATCTCGCTCACAGCCTCGATGCCGGTGACGTTGGCCGGGTTGTGGAGAGGGGCCACGGGGTAGCACTCCTTCACCTTCTCGATCACCTCAGGGGTGATGAGCACCGACTTGTTGAACCACTCCATGCCATGCACCACGCGGTGGCCCACGGCGTCGATCTCCTCATAGCTTTTGATCACACCCTCCTTCGGGTCGGTGAGGATCTTCAGCACATTCTCCACAGCCTCCTTGGCGGTGGGCATGTCAACCGTGATAATCTCCTTCGAGCCGTCAGGGCGTTTGAACTTCAGGAAAGAATCGGGGAGACCGATCTTCTCGACGCCACCTTCGGCGAGCACCTGCTTGTCGGCAGAGTCGATAAGTTTATACTTCACGCTGCTGCTTCCGCAGTTGAGCACTAAAATCTTCATGATGTATAGTGTTATTTATAAATTTTTGTCACCGATAGCCTGGTTGCAGGTCACGATGATAGTGTTGACGATATCTTCTACTGTAGCGCCGCGCGAGAGGTCGTTGACAGGAGCTGCGAGACCCTGGAGGATAGGACCTACGGCACCTGCGCCGCTGATACGCTGCACGAGCTTATAGGCGATGTTACCCGTCTCGAGCGAGGGGAAGATGAGGGTGTTGGCATGTCCGGCCACGGGGCTTTCGGGAGCCTTCAGCTCACCTACGGAGGGTACGATGGCGGCGTCGCTCTGGAGCTCGCCGTCAATCTTCAGCTCAGGAGCGAGCTCATGGGCGAGTTCAGTGGCGCGGATCACCTTGTCGACACGCTCATGTGTGGCGCTGCCCTTTGTAGAGAAGCTCAGCATAGCCACGACAGGGTCGAGGCCCGCGATATCCTTTGTGGTCTTGGCGGTTGCCACGGCGATCTGGGCGAGTTCCTCGGCGGTGGGGTCAGGCACTACGGCGCAGTCGGCGAAAACGAGCATACCGTTGTCGCCATACTGGCAACCCTCCGGGAGGAGCATGATGAAGGCGCCGCTCACTACAGAGATACCCGGTTTGGTCTTCAGCACCTGGAAAGCTGCGCGGAGCACACTCGAAGTGGGGCTGAGGGCACCGGCCACCATGGCGTCGGCGTCGCCCGCCTTGATAAGGAGGCAGCCGAGATAGAGGGGGTTCTTCACCGTGTAGCGGGCATCCTGGAGGGTCATACCCTTCTTCTTGCGGAGCTCGCAGAGAAGCTCGGCATATTTTTCGGCAAACTCCGCGTCGTCGGGGTTATGGAAAGTAGCCTCGCCGATGTGGGCGAGACCGAGTTTCTCAGCTTCGGCAAGGATCTCCTCCTTCTTGCCGAGGAAGATAACCTCGGCAGCTTTCTTCTCTATAATCTGGTCTGCGGCCTTTAAGGTTCGCGGTTCTTTTGATTCGGGGAGCACCAGACGCTGGGGGTGTTCCTGGGCTTTTTTTGTCAGCCTTTCAAATAAGGTCATGATTTTGGGATTTTGTTATATGTTCTCTTGCAAAGTTATAAAAATAGTCTGAAAGCGCCCAAGTCAAAACGGCTATTTTTGATAAAAAAAGTCCAAATTTTCTAAATAGCCAAAGATTTTGTAATTTTACACCCTGAATGCCGCATTCCCCCGGCACGCCAACGATATGAGAATAATAAAGCGACTCTACCTCTTCATACTCCAGAGTTTCCTCCCCCTCTTCGCTATGACCTTCTTCATAGTGCTCTTCATCGTGCTGATGCAGTTCCTGTGGAAATATATCGACGACCTTGTGGGTAAAGGATTGTCATTCTCACTGATAGCCGAACTCTTCTTCTACGCAGCCGTCACGATGGTGCCGATGGCGCTTCCGTTGGCCATACTCCTTGCGAGCCTTATGACCTTCGGCAACTTCGGCGAGAAATTCGAGCTGACAGCCATGAAAGCCTCCGGAATATCCCTGCTCAAGGCCATGAGTCCGCTGATAGTGCTGATCTCAGGCATAGCCGTGGGGGCCTTCTTCTTCCAGAACAACGTGCTTCCGCACGCGCAGGTAAAGATGTGGACCCTCCTCTTCTCCATGCGTCAGAAATCGCCCGAACTCGAGATTCCCGAGGGGGTCTTCTACGACCAGATACCCGGCTACAACCTCTTCGTGGGTGAGAAGAACCGCGATAACGGTATGCTCTACGACATGATGATCTACGACGTGAGCCGGGGTGGCGACAACTCCACGATACTCCTTGCCGACTCCGGCCGGCTCGCCTTCACGGGTGATATGCGCTATCTCTACCTGCATCTCTTCACCGGCGAGCAGTTCGAGAACCTGCGCGACCAGAAGAGCATCGACAAGAACGTACCATTCCGGCGCGAGGACTTCGCCGACAAGGAGGTGCTCATACCCTTCGACGCCAACTTCAACCGACTCGACGAGGGTGGTATGCGCAACCAGTATGTGGGTAAGAACATAGCCGAGCTTCAGAATACGATCGACTCCGTGGGTCTGCGTCTCGACTCCACAGGCTATCTCTACGGCGGCGAGCTGAAACGCAGCGCCTTCCCTCTGCTCAACGTGCAGCGCAGCGAGGGTAACACCGGGTTACGTTTTGCCGACGGCCGCTCAGTGGCCAAGGATGAGGCGGCCGCGCCCGACACCGTTGTTGTGACCCCCGTCAAGATGGACACACTCGTTGCCGCGCTAAACTCCAACATGCGCGAGCAGATGTATGACTACGCCCTCAACATCTCCCAGCGGCAGACGAGCGACCTGCAGTTCAAGTCGATGACCGTAGGTGAGGATAAGCGCACCATACGTCGCCATGAGATAGAGCTGATCAAGAAATTCACCTTATCCGTGGCCTGCCTTGTCTTCTTCTTCATCGGCGCACCCTTGGGAGCCATCATCCGCAAGGGAGGCTTGGGCACGCCACTTGTCATCTCCGTGCTCCTCTTCCTCTTCTACTACATCATCGACAACACCGGCTACAAGATGGCCCGCGACGGCCGCTGGCCCGTCTGGATAGGCATCTGGCTCTCCACCTTTGTGTTGGCGCCGTTGGGCGTATACGTCACATACAAGGCGATGAACGACTCAGCCGTGTTTGACGGCGACCGCTACAAGGCCTTCATCCGGAAGATCTTCGGACGCAAGGTAGAGCGCAAGGTCAACTACAAGGAGGTGATTATCAACGACATCTCCGTGCCAGAGGCGTGTGGCCGACTGGAGCGACTTCGCGAGACCGTGCTCGACTTCGTAGAGCGCAACAAACAGCGACAGAGTTACGTGACCTACTGGACCAAAGGGTATTCAGAGGAGGAGCTTGCAGATATAAGCCGCCAGTTGGAGGGGGATGTAGAGTACATGACCGACTGCCGCAATCCCTTGGCCGTAAACAAATTGATGGACTATCCCGTGATCCGCAACCTCTGGCTCTACCATCCCGCGTCGCGCCGCTGGGTAGGTAAGCTCTGCATGTGGTTCGTCCCCGTAGGCTTACCGCTGTACGCCGCCGGCCTCCGCGCGCAGCGCAACCTGAAAGAGGAGCTCCGCAAGACCGCCAAAGTCACCACCCAGATCCTCGACCTACTGACCGCCCCCCAACCCTGACCGCTTTGAAATCATATACCCGTAAAATTTAATTTGTGTAATTAGATTAAAGGCGTTATATTTGCAATATTCTAAACCGAAGTCAATAAGAATATATGAAACTTAGATTACATAACATTCTTAAAATTGAGGATGCCGATATTGAAATTGGCGGTTTGACTGTACTCACAGGAGAAAATAATTCCGGTAAAAGTACAGTTGGTAAGATTCTGTTTTCAATATTGAAAGCGGCAAACAATGTCCGTCAAGTAGATAGGATGAAGACCGTATCTCTCATAATGACAGAATTGATTTTCTTAAAGAAAATGTTCCATCGTCCCGAAAATGATTCTGTTTTAGATGACGTTCAAACCCTAAGCCTCAATATAGTTGATAAACTTATTGAGGTTGATAATTTACGTCAAAACTTAGAAACAGAGGCGGAGAAGAGGAACTTCTCGTCTCGAATGGTGGCAATGATTCGGAATCGGCTATATCGAATTGAGGCTCTCGTTGTAAAACTTGACAAACCCGAAGTTGCGGTCAAAGATGAGTTTGAATCGATTGCCAAAAGTGAATTCATGGAAACTCTAAATTCTTATGGTTCCATGAACTCCGTGATTCTTTTTCACGATGACACTACCGATGCTGATGGGAGTCATATCGAAATAAGTTTATACGATGGCAAAGTAGATAGTGTAAGACTATGGGGAAACTCCTCGCTTGAGGATGTTACCTATATTGAATCTCCTTTGTATCTCCATATACTAAATACATTGCGGTTAACCAGCTCTATACCAACAACGTCATTACGTGGTCTGCCTTCATATCTAAGAAAAGAGAATATACCATATCACTTAGCTGACATGGCAGACAAATTATTAAGTAGTTCTGACGAATTATCAGATCTATTTAATCATGATTTGTTTGGTTCAGATTATAGCAATCAATTAGACGAAATAAGTAGAGTAATAGGCGGTGAATTTGTCTTAAATAGTAAGACTAAACAACTCTCGTTTCAAGAAAATGGGCATGTAGTGCCACCAATTAGTGTAGCTTCAGGTATTAAGTCATTTGGCGTTTTGCAACGCTTGATACAAACTGATAGTGTATCCACATTTAAAATGCTAATATGGGATGAACCGGAAATTCATTTACATCCCGAATGGCAAATTGTTTTTTGTAAACTTATAATTGAACTTGTCGCAAAAGGTATACCGATTGTTGTGAGTTCCCATAGTCCATATTTTGTACAAGCTTTGAGGTACTTTGCTTCAGCAAAGGGGATTGAAAAAGATGTTAAGTATTACATGGCAGAGGAATCTGATGAAACAAAACTTACTACGGTTAAGGAAGTTACAAACGATTTAAACCGTGTATTTACTCTTTTGGCAGCCCCTTTGCGTGACATTATGAATGTTGATGCCGTTAGAAATACGATGAAATGACTCCAATAGACATTTATAATCAAGTTTACACATTCTCGAGTCTTCCTACAACGATAATTTGTGATCTCCATAGTGCATGCTCACCACAAAAGAAAAAATCATATTTGTGTAGTCATGCGGGGTCTAAAACTCCTGTAATTGACTTTGATAATGTAAAGACCCGTGCCGATATAGCGCAAGGAGTAGAGTCAAGGAAATCTGTAGATGCTTTAACTGTTTCCCCGTCCAGAACGTTCCTATGTTTCATCGAGCTTAAAAGTTGGGATTTGCTCATTACATATAACGGTTCAGAAAAGAATGTTCGGAAACAGGTTGCAAAATATTCATCTGATTTGCCTACAAAACTTTCCGATAGTATGCAAATCTGCGAAGAAATAACAAATAATCCTGACACTTTTGATGAATGTAAAATTATTTACATATTAATAACGGATATTTCTGTTGAAGATGATGGCATATCGGCACTCAGTTCCGATTTAATGGCTTTAGCAGGTATTTCGTCAGACTTGAAAGAACTTTGTAATTCATTATCTAAGGGAGTAATGGACGGAATAACGTCAGTCGAAACCAGATATTGGGAATGCCGAAGTTTTGATAGGAACATATCTGTTTTATAGGCCATGGATAATCCGTCAGCGGTATGAAAAACACAGAAGACGGAGCAAGGAGGACAGGCTTCCAGCCTGTCGCAGAAGAAGGAGCCCAAAAGAATAGCAGCGGAAACGTCGGAGCAAGGAGGACAGGCTTCCAGCCTGTCACAGAAGAAAATGCAAAAGACTTCCGGAAAAGCATTGCCAACTTCCCAAAAATTCACCAAAATAAAATTTTGAAAATTCTAAAAAAAGATATAACTTTGGCAGTGAAACAATTCGACGTATAATATGGATATATTGGACCCCAAAGACAAGGAAATCTTCATGAATCTCTGCACCGACTTCGCCTTCAAATGGGTGTTCGGTTCGGAGCGACATAAAAACGGTAAACGGCCCAAACTCCGCGAGGAGAATTTAGCCGCTTAATATACCTTTGCTG
>CANPMT010000019.1 GCA_947575235.1 uncultured Porphyromonadaceae bacterium | reverse complement strand
GAGCACCTTGCGGTTGATCTCGATACCTGCCTTGTGGATGAGACCCATGAGCTTGGAGTATGAAAGATCCTCCATGCGGGCTGCAGCGTTGATACGCTGGATCCAGAGAGCGCGGAAGTTGCGCTTTTTCTGCTTACGGTCGCGGTAAGCGTAGGTAAGACCCTTCTCCCAGGTGTTCTTAGCTACGGTCCACACGTTGCGGCGGCTGCCGTAGTAACCACGGGTGAGTTTGAGTATTTTCTTTCTTTTTGCCCTTGAGGCTACATGATTGACTGATCTAGGCATTTTTGTTCAGTTTTTGAATGTCAGCGGCCATTTTTTAGCTCTTCGGTGCTGTACATTCGGTTAATAAATGAATGATAAAAATGATTTAGAAAAAATTTGCTTTTTTCTCCTGATGGAGAGAGAGTCGGCGGTGCGCCCCGTTGTTAACGGAGGTTGAGGAGCTCTTTGATCTGCTTCTCGTTAGCGCTGTTAACGAGAGCTGTGTGATCGAGGTTTCTCTTACGCTTCTTCGACTTCTTGGTCAGGATGTGGCTGTGATAAGCGTGTTTTCTCTTAATCTTCCCTGTGCCGGTGAGCGCGAAGCGCTTCTTTGACGCGGCATTGGTTTTTACCTTTGGCATTTTGTAAAAATTTAGTTGTTTGATTTTTCACCTCGGCACGTTGTGCCTACGGTCTCTTTCATTTTTATTTACTCGCCGTCAGAAGCCTCAGCCTCCTCGGGTTTTGTTTCTTTTGCTGCGGAATCCTCCTTACCCTCGGCCTTGGGCGCCTTTCCCTCCTTGGAGTCTTTCTCCTTCTTGGGAGCCGCCTTCAGCGGCGAGAGCATGATAATCATCCTCTTTCCCTCAAGCACAGGCATCATCTCTACCTTGCCATATTCCTCAAGGTCGTTGGCAAAACGAAGCAGCAACACCTCGCCCTGCTCCTTGAAGAGGATTGAACGGCCACGGAAGAATACGTATGCCTTTACCTTCGAGCCCTCCTTGAGGAAGCCGATGGCATGTTTCAGCTTGAAGTTGTAGTCGTGGTCATCAGTCTGTGGTCCGAATCTGATCTCCTTCACCACTACCTTGGCTGCCTTCTGCTTCTGTTCCTTCTGACGTTTCTTCTGCTGATAGAGGAATTTCTGATAGTCCAGAATGCGGCACACCGGCGGCTCTGCGTTGGGCGAAATCTCGATCAGGTCGAGTTCCATCTTCTCGGCAATACGGAGAGCCTTATCTATGGGATAGACTCCTTGCTCCACATTGTCGCCAACCAGACGCACTTCTTTGGCGCGGATGTGTTCGTTAATTACATATGGGTCCTTGCTGTTGCGGTCGTTCCCTTTGCGGGGACCGCGCCCCTGCGGCGCTCCTCCTGCCGGACGCGGCGGACGCGGCGGACCGGCGGGACGGCGTGGACCTGAAAATTGTGGTTTTTTCTCCATTCAGTTTCTTTATGCTGTTTGTGTAGGCAGCTGGTTTTTGGTGTTTATTTTATCATTGAATCCACCTCGGCATTCAATTCGGATGCAAAGTTAACAATTTTCATCGTACCTTTATCACCTTCACCCTGTTTTCTTACCGAAACTTCATCATTTTCCGCCTCTTTTTCCCCTACAATGAGGAGATAAGGCACTTTTTTGAGTTCGTTGTCGCGGATTTTCTTGCCGATCTTCTCGTTGCGGTCGTCTACAAACGCTCTCACTCCGAGCTCGTCAAGGTCGGCCACTACCCTGCGGGCGTAGTCGTTGAATTTCTCGCTGATCGGCAATACTACCGCCTGCTCGGGTATGAGCCACAAGGGGAGTTTGCCGGCGGTGTGCTCAAGAAGCACTGCCACGAATCGCTCCATGGAGCCGAACGGCGCACGGTGAATCATTACCGGACGGTGCTTCTGGTTGTCGCTGCCGGTGTATTCCAGACCGAAACGCTCGGGCAGGTTGTAGTCTACCTGGATGGTACCCAACTGCCAGCGACGGCCGATGGCATCCTTCACCATGAAGTCGAGTTTCGGACCATAGAAGGCAGCCTCACCCTCTACCTGTTTTGCCTTGAGGCCCTTCTCAGCGCAAGCCTCGATGATGGCGTTCTCGGCAAGGTGCCAGTTCTCGTCACTTCCGATATATTTCTCTTTGTTCTTCGGGTCGCGAAGCGAGATCTGTGCCTCGAAATTCTTGAAGTCGAGTGCCTTGAAGATGTAGAGAATGATATCCATCACCTTGAGGAACTCACCCTTGATCTGGTCGGCCGCACAGAAGATGTGAGCGTCATCCTGCGTAAAGCCACGCACCCTGGTCAGGCCGTGGAGCTCACCGCTCTGCTCGTAACGGTAGACGGTGCCGAACTCGGCCAGACGGAGAGGAAGCTCCCTGTAGCTGCGGGGACTCGCTTTGTAAATCTCGCAGTGGTGGGGGCAGTTCATCGGCTTGAGCATATACTCCTCACCCTCCTCGGGGGTATGGATGGGCTGGAATGAATCCTTCCCATATTTTGCCCAGTGGCCTGATGTCACGTAAAGGGCCTTGTTGCCGATATGCGGGGTGATTACCTGGAGGTAACCGTATTTCTTCTGAATCTTGCGGAGGAACTGCTCAAGACGGTCGCGCAGAGCGGCACCTTTTGGAAGCCAGAGTGGCAGACCGGCACCAACATTGGCAGAGAATGCAAATAGCTCCATCTCTTTGCCTATCTTGCGATGATCGCGTTTCTTGGCTTCTTCAAGCATCACGAGATACTCGTCGAGCATCTTCTTCTTGGGGAAGGTGATGCCGTAGACGCGCACAAGCTGGTTGCGCTTCTCATCTCCGCGCCAGTATGCACCGGCGAGCGAGAGAATCTTGGCGGCCTTGATGGGAGCCGTGTTCGGAATGTGGGGACCACGGCAGAGATCGGTGAACGAACCCTGAGTGTAGGTGGTGATGTGGCCATCCTCAAGCTCGCTGATAAGCTCGCATTTGTAGGTCTCGCCACGGTCGCCAAACATCTTCAGGGCATCCTCTTTCGAGATGTCGGCCCTTACGATATCCTCTTTCTTCGCCACAAGCTCCATCATCTTCTTCTCGATCTTCGCGAAGTCCTCAGATGTTATCTTGTGCTCTCCCGGGTCTATGTCGTAGTAGAAACCGTTCTCTATGGCGGGGCCGATTCCGAATTTAACACCCGGATACAACTCCTGAAGGGCCTCTGCGAGAAGGTGGGCCGAAGAGTGCCAGAAGGCATGCTTACCCTCAGCATCATCCCATTTGAATAGTTCAATCGCGGCATCCTCGCTTACGGGGCGAGCTATGTCCCACTCCTGTCCGTTTATCTTGGCAGCAAGAACGTCAGCCGCGAAGCGCGGACTGATGCTTTCGGCTATCTGAAAGGGGGTTACGCCGCTCTCAAACTGCTTGACACTGCCGTCGGGAAATGTTATATTAATCATCTGATGTCGATTATTTCGAGTTTTTATCTCAGCACCATACGAACGGCGCATTTATTTATTCGCGCAAAATTACGAAAAAATTCCCTATTCTCCAAATATTTTGTAATTTTGCACTGTTATGAAGATTCTAAAATCACCTTTCAACCTGACATACTTCAAACTGGCGGCGCTCCTTTTACCTGCCGCCTGCGCCATACCCGCACACGGCCAGGTGAACGCCGAACAGGTGCTCAACATTGGACGCAATGTGCTTTCGATGGAGGATTATATGCTCTCTATCCAATATTTCAACCAGGCCATAAAGGCCAAACCGTATATGGCCGACCCCTATTTCTTCAGGGCGATCGCCAAACTTAACCTTGAGGATTACAAGGGGGCGGAGGCCGACTGCTCTATGGCCCTCGAACGAAATAAGTTCAAGACTGAGGCTTATAAGGTGCGTGGTTTCGCCCGTCAGAATATGGGACGGGATTCTCTCGCGATTGCCGATTATGACATAGGTCTCCAATACAACCCGCTCGATAAGTATTTCCTCTTTTATAAAGGTGTGGCACAGACCGAAATCAAGAATTTCGAGGGCGCCGACTCCACTTTCAACACTCTCCTTAGGCAGTATCCTAATTTCGAGGAGGGTTTCGCCGCTCGTGGTCGCCTCAATATGGAGCGCGGCGACACTGTCGGTGCATTGGCCGACCTCGACAAGGCGATAAGCCTCTCGCGTAGTCTGATCAATCCTTATCTGCTGCGTGCCCAGATTGAGTGGAACCGCCGTGAATGGCAGAAGGCGGGTGAGGATATGGACGCGGCTATACGCCTCCATCCGGAGATTGCCGACCTTTATGTGAACCGCGCCTTCATACGTTATAACTCTGATGATTTCTTCGGGGCTATGAGCGACTATAATTATTCGCTCGAGCTGGAACCGAAAAACACCTCGGCCCTCTTCAACCGCGCGCTGCTGCGCTATGAGGTGAACGACCTTGACCGGGCTGTGACCGACCTCTCGAAGGTTATCGAACTGGAGCCGCAGAATTTCCACGCTTTCTATAACCGGGGCCTCATATATCTTGAACAGAATAAGAATAAGGAGGCGTTGGCTGATTTCGGTGTCATAGCGAGCCGTTACCCGCGCTTCTACCCTGTCTATTATGCCATGGCTGAGGCTCACAGGAATCTGGGCGACATGCGCACGGCCATGCAGATGGCATATAAGGCTGACGATATGGTGAAGCAGTATGTGCAGAATCCTACCGCCCATCCTCTCGACCGTCCTACAATCGCGGCTGCCGAAACCAAGGATGCCCACGACTCTGACAATGGCGATGAGTCGGAGATGGAGGTGATGGCCAAGTTCAACCGTCTGGTCACTGTGTCGGAGGCTGTGGAGACCCAGCTCTCTTATAATGAGAAAATCAAGGGACGCGTGCAGGACCGTAACGTACAGGTGGAACCTGAACCGATGTATGCGCTCACTTTCACACCCGCTCCTATCACCCTGCGTTCGGTGTCGAATTATTTCCGTGAACTTGACGACCTCAACCAGCACCGGTTTATATCACGTCAGTTCTATCTCACCCCGGGCCAACCCTCGCCGGGCGATGAGCAGTCTACCCAGACTCTGTTCAATTATGCCGATGAACTGTCGAGGATGGTCGAGTCCGGGAAGGCGCGTCCTGTCGACCGTCTCGCCTTGGGAGTGACACTGACAATGCTGAAGAATTATGAAGAGGCTTTACAGCAGATCGATAAGGTTGTGGAGATTGACCCAAAATTCACAGTCGCATACATGGCGCGTGGCTACGCAAGGTTCATGAAGGCGATAAATGATGAGCGTATGGCGCGCGAGCAGCAGGATGGCCAGAACTCGGCCAGCCAGATGATGGGACGCCGTGCCACATCTGCAGCTCTTCAGGAGGTGGTGGCTGATTACGACCGCGCCCTGACTCTGAATCCGCGATTAGTGTTCGCTTGGTTCAACAAGGGGAACATCTATTATGCCGTAGGCGATTACACCTCTGCCCTGCAATGCTATTCGGAGGCTCTGAAGATTGACCCCGACTTCGGCCAAGCATTCTTCAACCGCGGTCTCACCTACCTGCAGATAGGCAACCGCAGCCAGGCTTTCTCCGACCTCTCGAAGGCCGGCGAGTTGGGAGTCCTCCCCTCCTACAACATCCTGAAACGCATGAAGCAGTAATCCCAAAAAATAATGGTGGCAACTCTGGAGTTGCCACCATTATTTTTTTGGTCTGCTATTATCAGTTGCCTGCCTTGGCTGCGGCACCACGGGCTGCACGAGTCAGCTGTACGGCGCAAACCACTGCGTTCTTGGCGTTCATGAGCTCGAGGCCCTCGAAGTGGAGGTCGCCTACTGCGAGGCTCTTGCCAAGACCGAGAGTATCAACATTTACAATGAGGTTCTCGGGAATCTTGTCATAGATAGCTTTCACTTTGAGCTTACGCATAGAAAGTGTGAGCTTACCACCGGCTTTAACACCCTCGGCGTGACCCTCGATCTTAACGGGAACCTCCATTACGATAGGCTTCTCGTTGTTAACCTCGAGGAAGTCAAGGTGAAGGATAGTATCCTTAACGGGCTGGAACTGGATCTCTTTGAGGACAGCCTTGCGCTCCTCACCTGCGAGGTCGAGGTCGATTTCGAAGATATCGGGAGAATAGATGAGCTTGCGAACATCCTCACTCTTCACTACGATGTCAGTAGTGATAAGACCGCGCTTGCCGTCTACGTCAACGATTTTCTCACCAGCTTTGAGCTCACCGTTGTAGGGGAGGTCAACATGTTTGCCACCATTGAGGACTGCGGGGATTTTACCCTCTGCACGCAAAGCCTTTACCGACTTCTTGCCGAGAACTGTACGGGGCTCGGCGCTCAGTTTAAATTTCTTCATTTCTCTTTTTGTTTGTGTTACTCAAAATAAGTTTTTTGCTCCGGCCAAATCGCCTTTGGGAGCGGGCCTGCCACCATCCGGAGGCGAGGCAACAGATTTCCCATCACACGTTTTTTCAAAAGCGCTGCAAAGTTACAAAAAATTCCCGACAAAACAAAATCTGCAGAGTCAACTGGCACCTGGCAACAAAACAAAATCCCGTCAGGGTGGTGTTGTCTGACGTTTACTTTACAGTGACGGGATGGAACTCAAGGTCGGAGAAGACGGGGAGGCCGAAGGCCCCTTTTTTCATCTGGATATCATAGCCGGAACCGGTGCGCAAACGGCTGTATTGACTCTTGGGGAGGGAGAGCTCCTTCTTGCGTCCATCTGACAAGGCAACCTCGGCGTAGTAGACGTAGTAGGGTGCGCCACGACGGTAGGAGTGCTTCCCTACCCTCTGCGAATGATATCGCTTCTCGGTGTACTTCCGCTCTATCGTCACACGCTCCGAATGTGCCGAACTCGCGGAGGCTAACCAATAGTTCACCCCAAGTATCAGAGCTGAGAAAACCGCCATGGCAAATACCTGATTGCATATGAAGTTGAGTATCGAACTGCGAGAAGTTGTGACACCCCTCCAGAACCGCTCACATACTATCCCCGACACAGCCGCAAGAACACCACTCAGTCCCAACGGCAACCACCAGCTAACCAAGGTGCGCTCATACAACACCATTCCTATACCTATACATCCCAACCAAACCAGCACAAGAAAACCGATGCCGATGTATCTCCATATATTTACCCTCGCTGATGATGCCATTTAATCAATAAAAAGTGTTAAATTTGCAGATGCAAAATTAATAAATTCTTATCAAAGACTATTATGAAAATATTGAAAGTTTTGGGACTGGCTCTCTGCCTTACCGTGGCTATGCCGGCGGCTGCCCAGTTCAATCTGAAAAAAGCGGTGAAAGCTGTCGAGAAGAGCGCGCAGGCTTTCACGCTCACCGATGAGCAGATGGCCGCTTACGTGAAACAGTCGGTCGACTGGATGGACAAGAACAATCCTGTCCTTCCGGAGGATAACCCTTACGTGCAGCGTCTCCGCAAACTCACTGCCAACGTGAAGGATGCCGATGGCATACCTCTGAATTTCAAGGTGTATGATGTGATTGACGTCAATGCCTTCGCTTGCCCTGACGGCAGCGTGAGAGTGTTCTCCTCTTTGATGGATATCATGAGCGACGATGAACTTATGGGCGTTATCGGCCATGAAATCGGCCACGTCATAAAGCGTCACTCCAAGAATGCCTTCCGCACCGAACTCCTCACCGGTGCCCTCAAGGATGCCGTAAGCTCTGCCGGTGGTGCTGCGGCAGCCCTTACCGAATCGCAGTTGGGTACCCTCGGCGAGTCGCTCGTCAATGCAAAGTATTCGCAGAAACAGGAGAAGGAGGCGGATGAATGCGGCTATGACTTCCTTGTGGAGAATGGTCTCAACCCCTGGGGAATGGCTATGGCGTTCGAGAAACTGTCTGGCGCGGAGGGTGCAGCAAAACAGAGCACTATCCAGAAGATGTTCTCCTCCCATCCCGACACACAGGCCCGCATCAAGCGAATGAGCGAACGCGCCACTAAAGACGGCCATGTGCGCCCTGAATAATATGTAACCATCCAACTAATAACAGTAAGGCTCCGACTAAGCTGCAGCTTAGTCGGAGCCTTACTGTTATATAGACTTAGTTGAATCATTTAGCCTGGGTAAGCGTATAATTCATGCCCGGTGTCTGCGACACCTCGAAGTCGGAATTTACCATCGTGATGGTTGAATCGGAGTCAACTACAAAGTAGATAGGACCTGCAGCTGACCCGGCTTCCGAATCCTTGCTGTCCTGGGTAAGCTTGAGATAAGTCTTCCCTAAGTTGACACCCTCACCCTTTATCACTGCGAAATCACCTTTCGATTTGAAACTCTTCAAATCTTTATAGCCTGTCGTGGAGGTCGTGTCCGACTGCAGATAGGTCTCTAACAGACTGTAATCACCCTCCTTGTCGTTGGCTGCTGTGTCATAGGCAAGCGTAAGTGAATAACGGATACCGTCGCAGTCGGCCGCCGGAATCACACCGGTATAGACCTCATCCTTGAGTTCCTTCAGGTCATCTCCTGTGTTGTCGGCTGTCTTGCTGTTGCCTGAACAGGCTGCGATTGAAGTCACTCCCAAAGCGACTGCGAGAATAGAAAAAATCTTTTTCATAGTTTTTAATAGTTTTATATGTTTCAACTATAAAAACGTTTTCATCTTTATAAAGTTCTAATAATCTATAGAAACTGTTTAAATTTATTTATCGCAGGATTTGAGAAGGATTGTCATTTGGATTTTTAATCTTGATGAAGGAGTTTAGGGGCTCCTAAATGACTGAATCAAGATTAAAAATACATTGACAAGACTCTCAAAGACAAGATAATATAAATTTTAAACAGTTTCTATAAACTTCCCGCAGCCACAAGAGGTCTCAGCTGTTGTAATGGTTCATGGCGAATGCCGCGCCGGAGAGACAGAAGGCCTTGACAGCCTCGGCTGCCCTCTTCAGCACCTCGGGCAACTGGCGCTGCTCCTCGGGCGGGAAGGTGCCTAACACGAAGTCAATCTGCCCACCCTTCGGGAAGTCGTTCCCCACACCGAACTTGAGTCGCGCATAGTTCTGCGTGCCTAACTGCTCGGCTATGTTCTTCAGGCCATTGTGGCCGGCATCTGACCCACGCTGCCTGATTCTTATCGCTCCGAAAGGCAACGCTATGTCGTCTACTATCACCAGAAGATTCTCCAGTGGGAGCTTCTCTTTGTTCATCCAGAAGCGGGCAGCCACACCGCTGAGATTCATGAAGGTGGAGGGTTTGAGAAGCATCAGCTCCACATTCTTCACCTTCACTATGGCCATGTCGCCATACCGGCATGAGCTGAACGGTACCCCGGCTTCGGCAGCCAAAGTATCGCCTACCATGAACCCGGCGTTATGACGGGTGCTCACATATTCGGGACCGATATTCCCGAGGCATAATATCAGAAATCTTTTCACTTGTTCAGTCTGTTGTTGTTCCGGCTCACAGGTTCTCCCCAAGAGCCTCCGTATAAAATTAATCATCATCCTCGTCGTCGTCATCCTCCCAGTCAAGGAAGAAATTGTCGGCATAACTCTCCTCTTTGAAACGCGACATCTCGCGGCTGTCGCGTTTTGTGGGACGACCCAATCCCTTCTGACGGTCGACAAATCCTGAAATCTTTGTCATCTCAAGCAGCTCATACTGGCTCTGTGGCGTGAGATTCTCCAGATACTCAGGCACGAGTCGTGCGCCAAGGCGGTTGGGGGCTATGGCCAACACACGGAAGGTATAGGTGATCGGTGGTTTCTTCACATCGATTATATCCCCCGGCTTCACCGTGCGGCTCGGTTTCAGGGTCACACCACCCAGTGTCACCCTACCTTTCTTACACGCGTCAGTGGCTATGGTGCGGGTCTTGAAGACTCTCATGCACCATAGCCATTTATCTACTCTTTCTTCTGTCTTAGGCATACGGATCAATTATCGGATGTACGTTCAAGCACAAGCACTACTTTGTTGAGGTTATTGAGCAGCTCCACCTTACCCCTCTCGAGCGGTTTGGCACGGCAGGCCTCCTCAAGCGCCACAAGGAGCTGTGTCTCGTAGTTGTCGTCGGGGCATGCCATCCGTGTGGTTATGATCTTCTGGAATGATATGGAGTTGGCGGCATCCATGTCGGTCTCAAGCGAGCCGTTGAGGATGTTGCAGCCGGTGTTGCCGTGCAGCTTACCCTCATCCACATCTATCACAAGTTTCATGTCGGGCACATTCACGGCCTCACCGTCGATCTGTGTCACGAGCCATGTTCCGTTAAGGAACTGAAAATTCTGGTGCATCATCTCCATGACAGGCTGATGGTCGGCGTCGTAGAGAGTCATTCTGTAATCATCTCCGCTCAGCGACCAGGTGTAATAATGAGCCGCGCCGAGAGCGGCGTTGAATTCCATATCTGTTATCCCCTCCATGCCGCAGGCCATCATGGTTGAGAGCACATCCGAGAATACCAAGGTGGAATCGGCAGGGTTGTAACGGTAGGAGGCATTGATGATATTGCATCCGTTGTTGCCGTAGACACGCTTCTGGTCGGGGTCAAACTTCAGGAAGGGTGCGGTTTCACCCACAGCCTTCTTCCCATTCACGGTCTCGACGGCCCAGTCACCCTTCACGATACCTTTCGCAAGTTCCTCTGAGGTATAGACGGCTTTCACAGGCTGCACAATCTTCTCACGGTCGGTGGGAAGCACGGCCTCTTTCTTCACCGCTTCGCCATCGCCTGATTTGGCGATGCTCTTGCACGCACCCATGGGAAGGAGCGCGAGCAGGAGAAGCGGCGATATCTTTACTATTGTCTTGTTCATATTCATATCTTTATTTGTTAATCAGTCTATTTAATCACTATCCCGCGTTACGCCAACATCAGTCACCCCAGTGACGCCGCAGCGGATATTTCGTGGGTCGCAGCAGCAGACGCAGCGATGTGGAGTATGAGAAGTAGTTCCACATCCAGTTAAGCATTACGGTGGCCTTGTTGCGCATACCCAATATGGAGATGAGATGGATAAGCATCCACATCAGCCACGCTATGAAACCGGTATAGGTCTTCCCCGGCAGGTCGGCTACGGCACGGTTCTTACCTACTGTGGCCATCGAGCCCTTGTCCTTATACACGAATTCATGCGTGAAAGCACCCTCGTTGAGGTTACGCGCCAGATTGGCGGCCTCCTGTATGGCGGGCTGGGCCATCTGTGGATGGCCGTTGGGGTATCTGTCACATTGCATAAGGGCGATGTCGCCCACTGCCATGAGGTCGTCACGTCCGGCCACACGGTTGTAGGCATCCACCACAATGCGGTTGCCACGGCCAAGATACTCCTGAGGCAAGCCGGGGATAGGCTCACCCTTCACACCGGCTGTCCAGATTACGGTCTCCCAATATTCCTTCGTGCCGTCGCCGAATGTCACTCTCTTATCTTTGTATTCCTTGAGGGTGGTGTTCAGGCGAACATCCACCATCAGTTCGCGCAGATAATCGAGTGCCTTCCGCGATGATTTCTCTTTCATCGCACCAAGCAGTTTTCCGGTTCCCTCCACAAGTGTTATCCTCACATCGTCGGGCGAGAGCTCGGGATACTCCTTCGGTATGATATATTTCTTCATCTCTCCGAGAGCGCCTGCCATCTCCACCCCTGACGGGCCACCACCGACTACGAGGAAACTCAGCAGCTCGCGGCGGCGCTCCGGGTCGCTGCATATCGATCCGCGTTCAAGACGGTCGATTATCTCATCGCGGGTATGGGCTGCCTCGGCCACGGTCTTTATGCCGAACGTGTGGTTGCCGAGTCCGTCCATGCCGAAATAATTGTTGGTGGAGCCGGCCGCTATTATGAGGCGGTCATATTCCAGGGTCTCGTAACTTGTGGTGACGGTCTTTGACTCCAGGTCAAGACCCTTGACGTGACCCATGTGATACGTTACATTAGGATGTTTGAGCAATTCCCTGCGGAAAGGGAAACAGATATTGGCTGATGCCAGACTGGATGAAGCAATCTGATAAAAAAGCGGAGGGAAGCAGTGAAAGTTATTCCTGTCGACGAGCATAATCCGGTACTTCCCCTTGTCGAGATGTTTTACGAGGTTCAGACCGGCGAAGCCTCCCCCGATTATAACTATTCTTTCCATAGTTCTTGATTGTTTAGCCGCGAATTAGTGAATTTAACATTATTTCTATCGATTCTATTTTTAATAACGTCAATTCTTAATGTTATCTTATATCTATCAAACATCTTTCGCGCTGCATGGTTCATAACCCGCTCTCTATCACCCCAACATAAAAGCGGCCTCCCCTATCCGGAGAAGCCGCTCTCATATCATGTGTTTATGTATCGGGATTATTTCACCGCTACCTTGGCTGCTACAACCTGGCCGTCAACCACCGAGCGTACGATATACATACCCTTGGCAAGTGAGCCGTTGTCGGCACGCTGGCCCTGGAGTGTATATACCTCTACATTCTCCTTATCTCCGTTCACGAAGATGGTGCCGTTCTCGATTGTCACCTCGAAGTTGTTGTCTGAAGTAATCTCTTTCACACTGTCAACACCGTCAATCTTGTTGATGCGGGCGGCGTTGATGATCTTCTCAGTGGCGGGGTCGATGAGCATACAGATCACCTTGCAGTTCTCGAGCTTGCTTACCGTAGAGGGTACGGTGAGCTCGATGTCGGCTGTGTAATCCTCACCGGCTTTCACCTCTGTGGGGATGTAGCCGTTCTCACCGTTGAACGATACTCCGGCTATGCCGCGTGCAACGTCAACATAGTCAACCACCGCATAGGGACCCTTCAGACCCCAGTCCTCCATCAGAGGATCGGTGTTGCCTGCAAAGTAGTTGGTCTGCATTCCTTTGAGACCATCCTCAACGATGAGTGTGAGGATGTTGTAGTTGGCCTTATCCTTTGTGAGGGGGAAGGTAACGACTGTCTCTACGTTCACTACATTGTAACCGTCGTATACAGCCTTCTCAATCTCGATGGCTGCCTCGCTGGCCACCTCCATCTCCTTGAGGAAGATATCGGTGAAGGTCTCCTCGCCTGTCTTGCTTATGTATGAATAACCCTCCGCATAGCTGAGCATCGGAGCTAATGAACCCTCAATACGGTTGATGCGGCCCGTGGGATATGCATGCAGACCGAGGAAGTTCTCATACTCAAGATATGCGTAAGCATCGTTGTTGTGGATACTTACGGGGATGAAGTTCTCAGGGAAGTTCTCCTCAAGATATTCGATTGCCTTGATACCCTGCGGACAGTTGCCACACCATGATCCGGTAACCTCCTCAAGCACCACGCGCTTCTGAGGCTCGAAAAGAAGGTTGCTGATTGATGATGCTACCTCCTGGTCCTCGCCGTCGAGGGTGACTGTCATAGTGAAGTTGTTGACCGCGCCGGCCTCAAGCTTGAGTTCCTCGGGGAAGGTGAACTTGTAGGTGTCGTTCTCCTTCAATCCGAGATTGTCAGCCTCGTATGACGAAACAAGCTCTGACTTGCTGTCGTAGAGTTTTGCTGAAAGTTTCTCGAAGGTAAGGTCGCGGGTTATTCTTACGAAACCGTCAACAGATACGCTCTCGGCGTTGGTCAATGTGGAAGCCACAGAGAATCCGGCCTGGAAGTTACCCTGCTTGAGGATGTTGAGGTTGTTGACGAAGATCGCGCTCTGGTTCTGGTTTTCGTTGATGAAAGCCACGTAGATGTTCTTACCCTTGTAGGCATCGAGGCTGATCTTATAGTCTACCCAGTCGCCTGAGAGAAGATCCTCGCTCTCGCCGGGATAGAGACGCTCGTTGAAGATGACGTCGCCCTCGGCACGCATACGGTCAGTGATGTTCTTGTCGAGTGTGCTGTAGACGTCGTCGCATTCCCATACGATAATCTTGAGGTAATCCTCCTTATCCTTGTAGAAGCTCTGACCCTGGAAGTTGAGGGTATACACCTCACTGCCTGTGCCGAGATTTACCTGCGGAATCACCATCCAGTCGTCGCTCTGTCCGCGGTTGGCATATACAGAGTGGCTCATGGCTACATAATCTGAGCTTGTCGCATCCTCACGCACCGAGAAGTTCCATGGCTGGTTGTCAGCGTCAAACTCAAACGCCTCCATAGCGGCTGTCGGAGCATTGTGGTCGCCCTCATATCTGAGTAGGTGAGCCAGACTTGAACCCATGTCGTCGAAGTCCTCGTAGAAGAGATATGACGACTCGGGATCGGGAAGAGGAATTGTATAAGCACCGTCATACTCAAGCACAATCTCCTCGTTGGGGCAGTAACCTGTGATGTCGACAATCGCACCTGCGGGTATCTTCACCTGATAATGAGTGCCATCCATGAGCTTGCGGCTTGCAGCGGGATAAGCTATCACCTGGTTGCGCGAAGCTGTAAGCACGAGGGTTGTGATCGGGTCGTTGAAGCCCTCCTGATAGAGATAACCTACGGCACCGGGAGTTGTCTGTGTCGTGCCGTCGAATGTGATGGCAACAACATTATTGGCGCCGATCTCGGTGACGGCTGTGCCGCTGCGCGGTGATGAGCTGCGCATCTCGATTGGCTTGGTCTCACGGCCTGTGTAGTTGATGGTGATCTCATTGTTGACATGACCTACCGACTCAATCTTGAACGCACCGGCAGGCACTACAACGCTGTAACGCACACCGTCGTTGAGGTCGGTCTGCGGGAACTCGATCTCGAAGATTCTCTCATCCCCCTGATAGTTCTTGACCGACTGTGAAGTGGCCACAACCTTACCCTCGCCGTCGCGGAGCTCAACAAGATTCTGGGCAACGGGGGTACAGGGATTGTCAAAGCGGATGTAGAACTTGTCGAACACCGCGATGGTTGAATGTGCCTCAGGTATCACCTGATAGTTGTAGAGCAGGTTCACCTTGTCTGACGCGGTGAAGAAATCAGTGTCGTCGAGTGTCACAACATAGGCGTCGTCCTGATAAGGAGCCACCATACCTACCATTGTGCGGCCGTCACGGCTCAGACCGAAACCGCTGCCTGAGAGCATATCGTAGCCTGTGGCGGCGGTGAACTGGATGCCGTAGCCCTGCTCAAGGATATTCTCGAGTGAATACCACTGGCCGTTGCCGTTCTTGAACATTACCTTGCGGTCGGAGGGATTGTTATAGGGGTATTCACCCATCAGCTTACCCTCGTCCGTTACGCCCGACACCATGTATTCCTCGTTCTCCTCTCCCTCTAAGATCTTGAATTCCTTGGTCTCCACGTTGTAGAGGAAGGGGACGTATGTCTCGCGGCCTTCAAATGAGCCAGTCTCGTAAAGCATGAACACATTACCGGCAACCCATTTCTCATTGGCGCTAAACTGCGGAGTCACAGCACCGTCGATCGATGACTCGGGACCGATCTCCTTTGCCTCGATACGGCTCTTGAACTCCTTCTCGCCAAGGAACTCGTAGGTCTTCTCCTCCATGTCGTAGATAAACGCACAGGGATATGCTGTGCCCGGAGCGCTGAAGTTGTGACCCATTGTTCCGAGAAGCTTCTTGCCATCGTTGGTGATGTCAAGGAAGCGCATGTTGGTGGTGATGTTGGGATCGCCTTCCAGGGGATGTCCGTTATAGTCCTCAGTCGGCAGCCCTTTGAGCTGGGCGAGCTTGCCGTCAATCCAGATCAGAGGGATGATGTTCATACCCTTGTCGGTGCCCATGCCGATGACATATTTGCCACCGCCACGCACTGAGAACACCTCCGCTGTGTAGTTAAGATAGGGATCGCCGAAATTCTCGTTGGGGAACTCGAGCAACTGCCAGATGCCATCTTTCCAGTATCCGGGATTGCCATTGAATGAGCCTGCGAGAAGGTCACCCTCATCTGTCACAAATGTTGTGGTAAAGAAGTTACCCTCCGAGAATTCATCGTCAAGGTCAATCTCGAAGCCATCGGCGTCAAGTACCTTGTCTACTTTAAGATCAATCACCTCTCCTGTGGTGAGATCCACAATCTGGGTCTTGCTTGTGTGTTCTCCACTTTTCGGCACACCTACAGCCCATTTTCCGTTGTCGGATATGCCGGAGACGTAGCCTCCATGTCCGAAGTGGAACGGTGAGATGAACGGTGCTGCCCAAACCGGCACTGCTCCGAAAGCGAATAGCCCCAGAACGGCCAATTTTGCCAAATTCTGATTCTTCATCTATAGTTAGTGTTAAAAATTATTTATCAAATCTTCTTAATGTTAAAACATTAATCAGACTCTGTTTGGTTGTCGGGTGAATGAGGAGGAGGTCAGTCCTCCTCATCCTTTGCGGATGGTGGTCCGGACGCATCCGGCCACCATCTTTATTTCAGATTTACAGCCTTAAAGCTGCACGAGATTCATCAGATAAGCACTACAGTGCTCTTGCCATTGGCCACAATTACATAACTGCCTTTTGCGAGAGTTATTGCAGCTGAACCGCCGACAGCCTCTACCGAAGCCACCTTGGCGCCTGCAAGGTCATACACCTCTACAGTGCCTTCAACGCCGTTTACAGTGACAACACCGTTGTTGATAACGATTGATGCCTCTGCAGCAACCTCGCCTACAGATACTGTGGATACTGTGTAGTCAATGCGGATAGGAAGATTGGTGAGAGCGTCATACTCGCGGCCTGTCACGAATGTACCGGGCTGCAGATAGAGCTGATACTTACCCTCCTCGGTTATCTCCTTGTCAAGGTGCATCACAATCTTGTTAACCACAGCATCACTTGCTGCTGCATCATCATACTCTACAATATCGTCGCGGTCAAGGCGTGCTACCTCCTCACCGGCCTCGTTGTAGAGAATGCCGTTGGCTGCGGCCTTGGCACCCATACCTGAGAATTTGATTTCTCCTCTGGCTGCATTGGGAGCAGTAAACTCGAACTCATAGAGTGAAGACACGACACCGGCACCCGGGACTACGCCAATCTCAGCGCCACCGAGATAGCAGGTGAATGTAATCTGCTGGCAGGCATTCTGGCCCTCACCCTTGTTGAACTCGCAGAACTCGGGATAAACACGGTTGCCCTCCATATCATCAGCCACGATATTCACAATAATGCTACCCATTGCTGTCTTAAGAGCGCTTTCGGGGAAGGTGAACGACCATTCGGTCTTATCCTCGTTGCTTGTAATCTCCTCGAAGTCTACGTTGCCGTACATACCATTGGAGATGCTGGTATAGACATCGCCATAAGAAGCAGGCATGGTGATGATGTTGACAGGCATGTCATACACAATTGTGAATGTGCGGTCGTCATATCTCTCAATCTCCCACTCCTCGGGATCGGGGGTCACCTCAAGAATATCAGCATCGCTGTATTTAAGCGGCTCGGTAAGACCGGCAAGTATCACACTCGCGCCCTGGAGGAACTTGCGGTCTGCCTCAGGAACCTCATATTTCTGGTAAGCCTCTACAGTGAATGTGTAGGTACGGTCGTTGTAGAACACCACGTCTCTTGTCTTGGTGAAGTGGAACACACCGTTCTCATCCTTCACACCTACAGAGGGGATCGAGGGGTCAACGCTCTCGTTGGTCCATACTTTCCATACCACATCACCTGTCTTATTGTCACTTACAGAGATAAGGAGAGACTCTGCATATTCATCCTTGTTGGTGCGGATGGCGAAATCCGCTCCGTTGGGAATCTTTGCGAGGGCGACATCCTCACCAAGCAGATTCACCTCAACGCTATCTACAGTCATGGTGAGCAGCTCAAGCTTGAGGGGATCGTTGAGAACCCAGTCAGGAAGTGCCACCTCATCCTTGGCGATGTAGTTCCAGCTGAACTCCATGGCGGGGTTCATGCGGCCCTTCTCATATTTTGACTCAGCCCATTCCTTGTTGCCTACAACGCCCTCGGGGATGGAGAGTGTGTATTTGCCGGTGGGGATTGAATCGGGAAGACCGAGAATGATGTAGTTGCCATACATCTCGTTGGCTACCTGCTTGGTAGTGGCAATCTCCTCACCCTCTTCGTTGTGGAATACGAAATTGTAACCCTCCTTGATGTAGGGGAATGAGGGGAAGGTAACATTTATGCTGGTGAGTGTGCTCTTACCGGAAACATCGTTCATATCAACAGTGCTACCGTCGGCCGGAGTTACACCGGTTGCCTCGAAGTCAGTAAGAAGCGCAGCGTAGTCAGGATCGATTGTAAATGAGAGCTTTTTCTCTGTGTTATACTGGGCGCCACTATTGATCATGTCAGCCGGGATAGTCAACGTATAAACTCCTTTCTCTGTAATGGTGGGAGAAATAAAGAAATCAACCTCGTTGAAATTATCCCAGTTCAAGTCAACCGATACACGATCAGAATAATCAACACCGTTGGCATCTGTGAGAGTATAGGCTGCTTCGAAATTCATCTCATCAATAGCTCCTTCCCATTCAGTGACTACACTTGACAAGCTATTTATGATAGCACCATCTGCAGGCTCCACTTTTGTGAGCTTAAGACCTGTCTCAGGAGCCTCGCCTGCTATGGTATAGTGCAGGGTTACTGCCTCGTTCACGGGGTCGCCGTTATCATTCAGAAGAGCGCCCTCAGGAATCTCGACAGTGTATTCACCGGCTTCTGTAACAGCAGGGACAAAGTCGAGGGTGAAGAGCGAGAGGTCGTCCCAATCAAACGTCATGTCCGCCTTCGCCAAAATCTCACCTGCGGCATTCTTAAGGAGAGCCATATTGCCGGCGCCAAGCATCTGGTCATTCACATCCCAATAAGTGGTGATATGTGAAATCTCGGTCACTGTGGATCCGTCGGCCGGAGTCACGCTGAGAAGTTTTACGGATGCCACGTCACCACCCTCATTCTCTACTGAGATTATGATAACTGTGTTGGCATTTGTAGCCATCGACTCCTCATAAGTAAGACCATCATATACAGTGCCTGCGGGAACTGAAATCTGATAGATGCCATCGGTGGTCACAGGCTCTGAAAGCTGAAGCACAGCTTTTGAGGAAGCCTCACCGGCTGACACAAAATGAGCTGTTGCAACTGATTCCTGCCACATTGTGAGCACCTGTAACTCGGTGTCGGCATTAACCATGACGGGGGTGCTCCACTCTGTCTCAAGTGAATCAAGACATTCAACCGTATAGGGCTGAAGTGGAGTCGGCGACATCAGAGTTATTGTCTGAGCCGGCTCAGCGAACGCGATGCTTGCTGTGGCAGCGAAAGCAGCCGTCACAAACATCCCTTTGAAAGAAAATGTGTTCATTCGCAAATTAGTTTTTATTGATAATGGATATTCATGAGAATCCGTGTCCCTGACAACGGATTCTCATGAGTTGATTCTGAAATTAGCGCACAAGCAGTTTCTTGCCGTTGGCGATATACATGCCGGCGGGAAGCGCCACCTGTATACCCTGACCTGCAGGAGCCTTTACTGAAGCCACCTTGCGGCCATCCACTGAGTAGATCTCTACAGTCTCGCCTGTGGCGCTCTCGATCATGACACCACCTCTTACGGCTGAAATCATGAGCGAGCCATCAATCTCGGCTGCTGTCACGCCACTCGATACGTCGGTGCCGTTCACCTTGATGTTGCGGATATAGATGTAAGAGAAGGTCTCGGCTGAAGCTGAGATACCCACGCCTGACACATCTGTATAAGCCGACAGGGGCACGGTTACTGTCTCGAAGGTTGACGAACCCTCCTGATAACCGCCGTCGCCGTTGCTCTCCATTGTGCCGCCATACTCGTTGATGCTCAGAAGCTGCTCTACATTGCCGTTGGTGCGGATATTCACCTTCAATGCTCCGTTGCCGAACTGACCGGGGCCATATCCCTGCGGAATTGCCACGCTCGGGCCGGTAGTCGTACCTGTCTGGTCGGAGGGATCGGGCTCCACCTCTGAGAATCCGAGACTTGTCTCCATGGCATACTCGAATGTGAGTTCACCGTCGCCGTTGGCGAAGTTCAGCTCAGGGAGATAGAAACCGATCTCGTTGCCGGCTACAAGACGAAGGCGCAATGCGCGTACCTCATCGTATGAGCGTGTGAACACACCGAGATAATCACCCTGACGGGTTGTGGCGTCGAGTGTCTCGGGCACAACTGTAGAGGGATAGTTCTCGAACTTCGGCTCGTAAGGCAATGAGGGGGTGGTTGTGGCGTGAGACTCTGTGTAGAGAGCCGAAACCCTACCCTCGCGCACTGTCCATGCCGCGAAGTAGTTCATTATATTGGCCGGAGCATCACCCCATGTGAACTCCTTGGCAGGACCCACATAGATTACAGTGCCTCCGCCCTCAAGTTCGTCGCCGATCTTGGCATCAGCCTCGGGGCGTCCGAAGATACCTTCATACTCATGCTGCCAGAGATGGCTGCACTGGTCGGTCACAGCTATGATAACGTCATCCTCGGCCTCCCAGCTGAGTCCGATTGACTTCTGGCCCTCGGCTTTGGTCTTGAATTTGGCGGGGGCAGCCTGTGAGGTGGAGAGCACTGATGTGGCCTTCACACCTGTGTTGAACGCCGGATAACCGTTGGCGCTGATGGCTGCGAAATAGTAATCTTTCGACGACTCGATTCCGGCCATATCCACCTCGATATGCTCGGCGTCGCCGTAATAAAGCACTGTGGCATTGCCGATCTTGGTGACGAAATCACCCATCTTACCCTGCGAACGGAATGTCTCGCCATCCACGGGATAGTCAGAATCAGTGAAGGGCTGCTCCGATACCAGCAGAACTGTGGCGGGTGAACCCTCGGCACGGTCAACCGACACGTGTGCCACATCACCATCCTGGGTCACAACGAGATTCTTCGGAGCCTCAGCGGGAGCTGTAGCATCTGTCTCGGGATAGAAACCGAATACAGGCTTGTAGTATTTATTGTAGTCGTTGGGACCATCCCATATCACTTTACCCTCTTTGGAATCCCATTCCGAATATTTGGCGGTGCTCTTCTCAGCTCCGGTGCCGAGATTGGGTGAGTTGAGCAGAAGCGCATCCTCAATCTCGAAACCACGGGCTCCTACGATGAACTTGTAAGAATCCTTGGCTGTCTCACCCTCGTTGAAGGCCATCTCGAAATGGTTATCCTTCTCATACAGACGGATCTGAAGGTCGTAATGACCAGCCGACGACTGTTTCTCTTTCTAAGGGGCATAGTTGCGGAATTCCACAATAAGAACTCGGTCACCCTCCTCACCTGTAAGCTGATAGCCTATCTGGGCATTGAGAGTGGTCTTGTTGGTGCTCTTGAAACGGGGCCATACATCACCCTGGATCATGCCGAGGTAGAACTCGTCGGCACGGTCAAGCTCCAAGGGAAGGTTCTTGCAGAACATCATGGTGTTCTGACCGCGGTACACCACACCATCCTCTTCCGTACCTAAGTAGATACCACCCCAGGTGTCGATGGCGAACTGGGTGAAAGTCTGTCCTCCGAAACGGAAGGGGAAACCGATCGGGAAGCCGGCGCCGGTGTTGGCGCGGAGGTTATGCTCCAGACCGTCTGCGAAGATAAGGGAGTGCTGTGAGAAAGTAATCCCCTCGAGAATTGTGGGATTCTCAAGATAGGAGAATGTCTCTGACAGTGCGTACTGTGTCTTATACTGAGGCACATTGCCTGCACTTGCGGATAGGGTGGCTCCAAGGCCTAAGGCGCCTACCCACACCATGGGTAAAAATCCTTTCATTATTATGTCAAGTTTTTAAATGAGTTCAGTTCTTCAGAGGGTATTGGCAGGGTATAAAATACCCTCATCCTTATATTCCACAAATTTACACCGAATATTCATATCGGCAAACTGTCAATCCCTCTTTTTTTATTCTGTTAGGATATTTTAACTAAAATCACCGTCTGCACAGTCGCCGGAATGGACATCTTGTACATTCCAGCTCATTCTCAACCGCTTCAAAGCGGGGTTTGTGGAAGATATCTGACAGCATACTCTCCATCCCTTCGGAAAATGCATCTGAATAAGGAGCGTAGGTTGCGACTGTCTCCTCCCCTATCACAGGGAGCTGACGGTCGCCAAGATGAATCTTCGGCACTTCGTATATCTCCATGCACACGTCGCTCTCGCGCCCGTTTATCTCCCCTTTTATCCCCGCATATTTCCCCAAGAGCCATGCGTAGGTGAAAAGCTGGAATATCTGCTCGCTGCGGTAGTCGCCGTGGAATATCTCGCCGAATTCCTCTGCCTCAAGCTTTACCATGCCGGTCTTGTAGTCGATTATGCGCAATTGCGGCTCTCCGTCGCGGAGGGTCTCGTCAAGACGGTCTATGGCGAATTTGAAGTTTACCCGCTCTCCTGTGGGGAGGGCGACGTGCATGAGGTCCTCTATCTCGCAGCCGTAGAGCCGGAAGGGGGCCTGACGAAGGTCGTGCTCCATCACCATCCTCACCTGGCGTTCAATCTGCCGGGCCACCATCTGTGCGCCACCTGACAGCGGCGTGTCGAGGCTCTCCCCGTCAAGACGGAAATGCAGACGGTTGACTGTGCGTGTAACGGTGCGCCATAACCCCTGGCGGTCGCCGAGAAGCTGCTCAAGGCGTTCGGCGGTCATGAGCACGGGGGGATCGAGCACGGCGCGCTGCAACTGCTTCGGGAGGTAGAGCTCCATGAGTATGGCGTGCAGGATGTTGCCGGCACCTATCGCGTCGATAAATTCCGACGGCTCGGGGTCGGTGTCGAGTCCCATCACATTCTGATAGAAGAACTTCACCTCGCATTCGCGATATGATTTCAGGGCCGACACCGAGAGGTTCTTCCCTTCCGGTTCCAGATAGCGGTGGAGCCTCTCCATCACCTCGGCATTCTTTTCAACCGAGGGGTCGTGGGGCACTTTCCCGGAGAGGATGAATTTCCAATCCTCCTCCTGCATGGCATCTTTGGCGAAGAGATGACGCAGCTGCAGAATGTAGCGCGACACGTCGCCGCTGCTGAGTCCGGCTCCGGAGCGGGCGTCATAGATCATGCTGACACTCTTGGCACGGCTTATCATGCGGTAGAAGTAGTAGGCGAATATCCCCTCGGCATAGTTGGCGGGGGGCATACCGTAGGCGTGGCGGAGGGTGTCGGGTATGAAACTGCGTGTTCGCGCACGTCGCGGAAGCACACGCTCGTTGGCCGAGAGTATGAGCACATGTTCGAAGTCGATCGAGCGGGTCTCAAGCATGCCCATCACCTGGAGTCCGGTGAGTGGCTCACCTTCGAAGCCCACTGTCTCTCCGGCCAAAAGACGGTCGGCCATACGGAATACAGTGCGCGGTTTCATCTTTACGCCGTAGCCGCTAAGGATATCGGCAAGACGGCGCAGGGAATCGCGGTACACCTCTATATGTGAGATCTCGAGGCGCGATTTCACCATAGCGTCCTCCATCGACGGGAGACGGGCCGCAACCCGCTCAAGCACACCTGACAGATAGGAGATTGTTTCGCGTGGCGTGGCCTCCGACGGCAATCCTGAAAGCACCTCAGCCGCTTCGGGCGAGAGTTCCTGAAGTTCATCGATGCTTACCGAGGCTTTATGATGTGAGTCTATATAGCTTATTATATTGTTGACGGCCTGCGACGTGAAGCAGGCGTGTGAGAAGGGATGCGCCAAAAATACGCGGAGGTCGCGGTGATAGAACTGCACCGAACCGTCGGCGCGCCGGCAATTGCTGAGAAGGCGGCGGAGGAGGGTCACGAATGGCACCACCGAGGTGAGGCGGAGCGGGTAACCCATTGTGAGGTTGACGTCGCCCATGCCGGCGGGGAGTGAATAGAGCATCGGCAGGAGAAGATTCTCGTCGGGGAGCACCACCGCCACCTTTGCCTGGGTGAACTCATCACCTGTGAGGCGTCCGCGCAATTCCTTGAGAAGCGTTCCGGCAATCTTTACCTGGGCTGAGTTGGAGGGGGAGGCTGCCACACGCAGTTCGGCGGGCATCTCGCGGCAATCGCTCATCTGCAGCGAGGGGATGGCCCATTCGGGCGATGGGAAATTGCGTATGTTGGCCCTTACAAATTTCGAGGCTGAGTTCACTTCACCCGAAAGGATAGGTCCGGTTGCATCCCAGAAGAAATCGGCGAATGCGTCTATCTCCCCTTCGGTCTCCTGAAGGGCACGGAAGATTGATTGCTCTGAAGTGCTGAGGGCATTGAACCCCACGGCTATCACCTTTTTATATGGAAGGATTTTCGCGGGGTCGTTATCCTGAAGTTTTTTCAGGGCAAGACGGTAGGCGCCTCCGGTTGTTGTGAGACCGGCCCCCTCCAGGCGCTCGCCCAACTCATCGTAGAGGGGCGACATGAGCCGCCAGAGGTGAAGGAAACGTTTCTTGGCGTCAGACAGGTTATCCTCATTGTCGAAATTCTTCCAGAACACCGACGGGTCGGCGTTGTCGGTTCGGCCGAAATATTCCCACATCACACGTTTCTGTTCCTCTGTGAGGAAGTTTGATGATATCTCACGGTAATCCTTGACGTTTTTGAACACTTCGTCGGGGTTGGCCAGATACAGGTCGACCTCATTGAAGTCGCTCAGCACGGTCTCTCCCCAGCCACAGAATGAATCGAAGCTCACCCCTTCGTTCTCCCCCTCATCCTCCTCGGGGAGGCCGAGCAATTTGCGGTAGGAATGATACAGGTGGAAGAGAAGGTCGATTCTCGGGGCCACGGTGCGTCCGGAGAGAAAACCCACGAAATCGGTGATTGATTTCACGTCGGGGGCCAGCATGGTATGGCGGTGGCACTCCTCCTTGAGATATTTGAGGAAGAAAGTTCCGCTTCGCTTGTTGGGGAAGAGGAAACAGAAGTCAGACATATCGGCATAGCGTGACGCGTATGCCTTGGCTATTGACTGCAGAAACGTTATCATGTCGCGGTTGATGATATGTATTTAACAAGCCAAAATTAGCAATATTTACGCCAACACACAATAGCCGCCCCACGATTTATAAAAGATTCTCGCCATTATATAAAAGATTTTCGCCAACTTAGAAATTAAATTTGCACCTTTCATACAATTTAGGTATTTTTGCAGTTGAAAAACCAACCTGTCATGAAGTTCGCCGACATAGCCGGCCACCAGGCCACAGTAACATCACTCCGCTCCATAGCCGACAGCGGGAAGATTCCCCATGCCATTCTCCTTTCGGGGATATCTGGCATCGGCAAGATGCGTCTTGCGCGTGCTTTCGCGCAGTATGTGCATTGCTCCTCACGTCATGGCGGCGACTCCTGCGGCGTGTGCCCCTCGTGCGTGCAGCATCAGCGTCTCAATAATCCCGACCTGCATTTCGTGTATCCGGTGATCAAGCGCGACGGTGCCGTCGTGTCGAACGATTATATCGACCAATGGCGCGAGATGATGGCCGATTGGAGCTATATGCCTCCGCAGAAATGGAACGACCTCCTGAATGCCGGCAATTCCCAGCCGGCAATTTATGTCAATGAGAGTGAGGAGGTGATTGCCAAGGCGTCGCTCTCGGCTTTTCAGGAGAATTACAAGATTTTCCTGATATGGCTCCCTGAGAAGATGCGTCCGGAGACGGCCAACAAGCTCCTGAAGATTATCGAGGAACCTTTCGACGACACCGTGTTCATACTGGTTAGCAACGATGACTCGAAACTGCTCCCCACCATCTTCTCGCGGACCCAGCGTTTCAATATGCGCCCCCTGTCCGAGATGGAGATAACAACCCATCTGATGCGCAATCATGGCGTCAGTCCGGAGATGGCGGCTGCCGCCGCCCGCATAGCCGAGGGTAGCATGGGGAAGGCTGAGGAGCTCGCCTGTCATCCGGAGGAGATTCTGGAGTTCTCGTCGCTCTTCAAGGAGATGATGAGAATGGCTTACGCCCTGAAAGCGCCGTCGCTCAAGACTATTTCGGAACAGTGCGCGGCTATGGGGCGCGAGAAGCTGCTGCGGTTTCTCAATTACAGCTCACGCATGGTGCGCGAGAATTTCATCTATAATCTGAGGATGCCTTTCATATCGCTCCTCACCCCTGAGGAGGAGGAGTTCAGCCGACGTTTCGCCCCCTTCATACATGAAGGGAACGTGGAGGCTCTCTCTGACGAGATCTCTCGCGCGGCCACCGACGTGGAACGCAACGGCAATGCCAAGATTGTGATGTTCGACCTCATGCTGCTCCTCTCGCAATGGGTGAGAAGTCCGAAACCGGTGCCTCTCCCGCTTCAATAACAGCAATTTCAATAACGACAAACAACTCTCCCACTAAATCATACAAACCCAACTTATCAATAATTTATCATTCAAATGAAACCAACACTCTTCATTCTCGCTGCCGGCATGGGCAGCCGTTACGGAGGTCTCAAACAGCTCGACGGTCTTGGCCCGAGCGGTGAGACAATCATGGACTATTCAGTTTACGACGCTCTCCGCGCCGGCTTCGGGAAAATCGTTTTCGTAATCCGTCATGACTTCGAGCAGGAATTCCGCGAGAAGGTCATCTCTAAATATGAGGGCCACGTGCCCGTGGAGGTAGTTTTCCAGGACATCAACAATATCCCCGGCGGCTACAAGCCCAATCCGGAGCGTTCAAAACCCTGGGGCACAAACCACGCTGTGCTCATGGGCAAGGATGTGATCAAGGAGCCGTTTGCCGTAATCAACGCCGACGACTATTACGGCGCTGAGAGCTTCCAGATTCTCGGCGACTTCCTCCGCTCTGTAGAGGGTAATAAGAACACTTACTGCATGATCGGCTTCAACGTGGAGAACACACTCTCTGAGAATGGAGGCGTTTCACGAGGTATTTGCGTGGTACGCGCCGAGGGTAACCTCACCGGCGTAACAGAGTGCCACGGCATCGAGCGCAAGGATGGCAAACTCATCCAGGTGGTCGACGGCAAGGAGGTTTCGTTCCCCGAGGGTGCTCCGGTGTCGATGAATATGTGGGGCTTCACTCCCGACTATTTCGACTATTCGGTTGAGTCGTTCCTCCGTTTCCTTGAGAAGAACCACAATGAGCTCAAGGCTGAGTTCTATATCCCCACTGTCGTTAACGAGCTTATTGAGGCCGGAACAATCGACCTTAAGGTGCTCCCTACCCCCTCTAAGTGGTTTGGCGTCACTTATGCCGCCGACCGTCCGGCCACAGTGGCTCAGTTCCAGAAACTCGTCGACGAAGGTCTCTATCCCGCTAAACTTTTCTGAACCATGAAAGAGAAAATTCTCGTTACAGGTGGCACCGGCTACATCGGTTCGCACACCACTGTGGAGCTTCAGAAAGCGGGCTATGACGTGGTTATCATCGATAACCTCTCCAACAGCAATGAGTCGGTGCTCGACGGAATCGAGGCTATCACCGGAATCCGCCCGGTGTTTGTGAAGGGCGACTGCACTGACATCGAGACTCTCCGCAATCTTTTCAAGGAGAATCCCGGCATCAAGGGCATCATCAATTTCGCTGCATCCAAGGCTGTGGGTGAGAGTGTGCAGAAACCTCTGCTCTACTACCGCAACAACCTCAACACTCTCATCAACCTTCTCGAGCTTATGCCTGAGAATGGTGTGAAGGGTATCGTGTTCTCTTCATCATGCACCGTCTACGGCGAGCCTGACAAGAACCCGATCGATGAGACTGCCCCCATCAAACCGGCTACCTCACCTTATGGCAACACAAAGCAGATCTCAGAGGAGATTATCGAGGATTATGTGAAGAGCGGCGCTCCCATCAAGAGTATCCTCCTGCGTTATTTCAACCCGATCGGCGCGCATCCCAGCGCTCTCATCGGTGAGCTCCCCCTCGGAGTGCCCCAGAACCTGGTGCCTTATCTCACCCAGGCTGCCGCCGGAATCCGCAAGGAGCTGACTGTGTTTGGCGACGACTACAACACTCCCGACGGAAGCTGCATCCGCGACTATATCGACGTCAACGACCTCGCAAAGGCTCATGTGATCGCCATGAAGCGTATGCTTGAGAACGACGGCACTGACGCTGTGGAGGTGTTCAACCTCGGCACGGGTAACGGTCTGTCGGTGCTCCAGCTTATCAATGCCTTCGAGGAGGCTACCGGCGTAAAGGTGCCCCACAAGATCGGCGCACGCCGTGCGGGCGACATCGAGAAGATCTGGGCCGACCCGAAAAAGGCCAACGAGGTGCTCGGATGGAAGGCTGAGGCCGACATCAAGGACACCATGCGCAATGCCTGGGCTTGGCAGTGCAAGGTGAAATGATGCCGAAAGTTCATACAAATAAAAGGGATGCGAATTTCGCATCCCTTTTATTTGTATGGTCAGTTCTGAAGTATTCCCTTTTTTATCTGAACCTCTTCCCCATCTGCGCCTGGGCCTGCTTGAGCTGGTTCATCATCTTCATAGGATTCTTCATGTTGCTGGCGGCACGCATCATCTTGCGGGTGTCGTCAAACTGTTTGATGAATTTGTTGACAGCCTGAAGCGATGTGCCGGAGCCCTTGGCGATGCGCTGACGGCGGCTCGCGTTGAGCACCTCCGGATTGTGACGCTCGTAAGGGGTCATGGAGTGGATGATGGCCTCGATCGATTTGAAGGCACTGTTGTCAATGTCGATATCATTGATCATCTTCCCTACTCCGGGAATCATCGACGCGAGTTCCTTGATGTTACCCATCTTCTTGATCTGGTTGATCTGATTGAGGAAGTCGTCGAAGTCGAACTTATTCTTTTTGATCTTCTCCTGCAGACGCTCGGCCTCTTTCTGGTCGTAGAGCTCCTGCGCACGTTTGGCGAGTTCCACGATGTCGCCCATGCCGAGGATACGGCTTGCCATACCTTCGGGGTTGAACTCCTGGATATCCTCGAGTTTCTCACCCGTACCGATATATTTGATAGGCTTCTCCACAACCGAACGGATAGAGAGGGCGGCACCACCGCGTGTGTCACCATCGAGTTTGGTGAGCACCACGCCGTCGAAATCGAGACGCTCGTTAAACTCGCGGGCGGTGTTGACAGCGTCCTGACCGGTCATAGAGTCAACCACGAAGAGAGTCTCCTGGGGACGTACAGCCCTCTTGATCGACTCGATCTCGTTCATCATCTCCTCATCTACGGCAAGACGTCCGGCGGTATCTATCACCACGAGATCGTAATGCAGACGTTTAGCCTCCGCAATACCGTTAAGGGCGATTTCAACCGGATTCTTGTTACCCTCCTCAGTATATACGGGCACCTCGATGCTCTCGCCGAGCACCTTCAGCTGCTCGATAGCGGCGGGACGGTATACGTCGGCTGCCACAAGAAGGGGACGTTTACCCTTGGCTGATTTCAGTTTCTTGGCAAGCTTGCCCGAGAAAGTGGTCTTACCCGAACCCTGGAGACCCGACATAAGGATCACGGTGGGATTGCCCGAAAGATTGAGAGGAGCCTCCACTCCACCCATCAATGCGGTGAGCTCGTCGTGAACGATTTTCACCATAAGCTCTTTCGGCTTCAGGGCGTTGATCACATTCTGGCCGAGAGCCTTCTGCTTTACAGTGTCGGTGAAAGACTTCGCCACCTTATAGTTGACGTCGGCATCAAGCAGAGCGCGACGCACATCCTTCAGCGTCTCGGCTATGTTGATCTCCGTGATGCGTCCTTCACCCTTCAGTATCTTGAACGATCTCTCAAGTCTGTCTGATAAGTTTTTAAACATCTGTGTGTGATTTTACAATTTATTTGTGGCGGTGTCCGGAAAGATTACTGACGGTTTGAAATCGCGGGCCTCCTCGGGCGTCATCTGCGCGTAAGACATGATTATGACCACATCTCCGGGCTGCACCTTACGGGCCGCCGCACCGTTGAGGCAGATCACTCCGCTACCCTCCTCGCCGCCGATGGTGTAGGTGTCAAACCTCTCTCCGTTGTTGTTATCGACAATCCACACGCGCTCCCCCTCAAGGATATTGGCGGCTTTGAGCAGGGCACGGTCAATTGTGATGCTGCCGATATAGTTCAGATTCGCCTCGGTCACTGTGACACGGTGAATCTTTGATTTCATCATTTCGATAAGCATAGTCTCAGTCTGGTAAACGGTATGCCATATTGTCAATCAGGCGCACCTTGCCGCAATATACGGTGATGCAGCCCACAATCCAGGGAGACTCCTCCCATTCGTCGATTTTCTGCAGCGTACGTGCATCCACAATCTCAAAATATTCCACCTCAAGACCCTCTACGGCGTTGATGCGGTCCACCACATAGTCATGTGTCTGGCGTATTGAATGGGTGCGGCTGAACTCCACACTCTCCTTGAGGGCGGCATGGATAGAGGGGGCTATGCTTCTCTGGGCAGGGGTGAGCAGGGCGTTTCGGCTTGAGAGGGCGAGGCCGTCGCCGGCACGTTTTATGGGGCAAGCCACAATCTCAACGTTTATGCCCTCGCTCTTTATCATGTTGCGGATCACGGCAATCTGCTGGAAGTCCTTCTCTCCGAAGTAAGCACGGTCAGGCTCCACAATCCTGAACAGGAGACTCACCACCTGAGCCACGCCCTGGAAGTGTCCGGGACGGTATTTACCCTCCATCACCTCGGCGGCCGTGCCGAGCTCGAAAGTATGGACGGGCTGCGCCTCCGGGCCTCCGGGATACATCTCCTCGACCGAAGGGGCGAATACGGCTGTGGCACCGGCCTCAGCTAAAAGACGGAAATCGTCCTCCTCCTTGCGGGGATAGGTGGCGAGATCCTCCGGATTGTTGAACTGTGTCGGATTGACAAACACACTCACTATAGTCACGTCATTGCCCGCGACCGCTTTCTCTACGAGCGACAGATGCCCCTCGTGAAGCGCGCCCATGGTGGGCACAAGACCTACCGACGCTTGGCGCCCCCTTTCACGGGCAACAAACTGACGCACGTCGTTGACTGTTCTCAGTATAATCATTTCCTTAGTTTTCTGACCCGGCGCCGTCAGCGACGCCACCGGGATATGAAAATAGTTTGGTTGTATATTTCAAGGTGCAAAATTAATTAAAACTCCTCAACCGCCCAACCATTCAGGTGTAAAAAAGGCACTGTTATATTAAAGTTATTTAAAAAATCCCCCTCTTATCTCCTTATTGAGGGGATATAAACAAAAAATTTATTAACTTTGCATATTATTTCAAGTAGCATGGCAAACAACAACCGCATTCTTCTTATCAGTCAGGAAATAGCTCCCTACCTTTCCGGAGCCGATGCCCAGTTCGGCAAAGAACTCGCCCAAGGGCTTCAGAGCCACGGATTCGAGGTAAGGACTTTCATGCCTAAATTCGGTGCCGTCAACGAAAGGCGCAATCAGCTCCATGAGGTGATCCGCCTCAGCGGCATCAACATCATAATAGATGACAATGACCATCCCCTGATTATCAAGGTTGCCTCCCTGCAACCCTCCAGGATTCAAGTATACTTTATCGATAACGACGATTACTTCCTCAAGGCCGACGACGATATCGACTCGGCCGGATCAAACCGTCCGGATAACGACGAGAGGGCTATCTTCTTCTCGCGTGGCACACTCGAGACAGCGAAGAAACTCCGCTGGGACCCGAAGATTATCCAGTGCTCGGGATGGATCGCCGCACTCATACCGATGTATCTGAAACGGATGTATAACGACGACCCTTCGTTCAAGACCGCCAAGGTGGTCTACACCGTCATGCCGGGCAAGCTCACCCTCCCCGTCGACGAACGATTCCTGGCCAAACTGAAGGCCGACGGTTTCTCAACCCGCGACATCAAGAAATTCCAGGATCTCGCGCTTGACACCGACCTCTTCCACCGCATGGCTATCGATTTCTCGCACGCGGTGATTTTCCAGGACCCGGATGCCACACCCGCTCTCATTGAGTATGTGAAGGAATCTGGCAAACCTTATCTCACGGCTGACCAACTCGAAAACGGCCCGCAGGCTTACGCCGAGTTCTACAAGTCGCTCTGACCATTCAATCTTAACTGACTCTATCTTGAACATGAAGTCCACCCGCCTTTTCCTCCCTCTCGCAGCCGCCGCCCTTGCCGGCCTCAATGTGGCATGCGAGGAGGATATAAGCCAGATTGGCGGTGCTCTTACCACAGGTGAGACACATATATATGTAGATACCATCGTATGCGACCTCCAGGCAGTGTCGGTCGACAATAATGTCTTCGACGCCCGCTCCGGCTCCATGATGATGGGCAACCTTACAGCCCCTGAGTTCGGATCACTGTCATGCTCATTCGTGACGAGACTGATGCCGTTGGCTCAGATTCCGGACTCGATCGCAGCCGACAGCGAGACGCTCGGTAAGTTCCTCACCCGGCTCGATTCATGCAAGGTGCTCATGAATGTGACCGCCGGCGATTATACAGGCTATGACCTCGCCCCGCAGCAGGTGACACTCTATGAGCTTACCAAACAGCTTCCGTCAGGAATAACTAACGCTTTCAACCCTGAGGGGTATTACAATCCGGCCTCGCCGCTCGGACGCAAGAACTTCACGGTGTCGCTCGCAGGTAGCTCCGACTCGATTTATATGAAGAATCAGGGCACTCCGGTGGATATCAATATCCCCACCGATTATGCCGCCAGGATTTTCGAGAAGTATGTGTCTGACCCGGAGGCGTTCCAATGGCCTCAGCAGTTTGCCGAGTTCATCCCTGGCTTCTATGTGAAGCCCACTTTCGGAAAGGGATGCGTGGCCAACGTGTCGAAGCTGTTCCTCTACGCCTATTTCCACACCGTGGATACAAAGACTGAGAAGGATGACAACGACGAGACCATCACCACAACCTACAACCGTCCCGACTCAATCTGTCTGGCCATCACCGCACCGGAGGTTCTCAGCAGCAACCGCATCGATTATAAAGTGTCGGATTTCCTCAAGAAGAAAGCCGCCGAGGGTGAGACCATCATCACAACCCCCGGAGGTCTGGGCACAAAGATTACTTTCCCTGCTGCAAAGGTGATAGAGGAATATAACAAACAGCATTCCAATCTCACCATCATAGGCAGCCTCTCGATGTCGATTCCCGCATCGGTTATCGAGAATGACTATGGTCTGGGTGGCGCTCCCTATCTCCTCCTTATAAAGACAAGCGAGATGGAGGAGTTCTTCAAAAACAACTCCCTCCCCGACAACAAGACCTCTTTCTACGCCACTTACAGCAGCACAATCGAGGGCTTCCAGTTCAGCGGACTACGTCCGTATCTGATGGAGCTCCTCGAAAAGGATAAGATTGAAGCCGAGGATGTGGAGTTCAGCCTTGTGCCGGTGAACATCACCACCGAATCACAGACCGACAGTTATTACGGCACAACAACCGCTACCTACGTCACAAAGTGCGTACCCTTCACAACAAAACCATCCATGATGAGTCTTGACACGAAGAACGCGAGTGTCGTCTTCTCGTTCACTTCACAGATTGTAGAGTAAACATGTTGATACATTCACTTCTATTCAGCCTCATATCTTTCATAACAGGGGCCGATTCCATAGGCTCCGCCCCTAAGGCGGAGCTTCTTTTTGCCGGCGATGCCATGCAGCATCAGGCCCAGCTCGACAAGGCTCTCGAAATCGGTGGAGGAAAGCGGTATGATTATTCCGACTGCTTCACTCTCCTTGCCCCCACTGTCACTGAAGCCGACTATGCGGTGTGCAATCTGGAGGTCCCCTTAGGGGGTGGACCCGACTATACGGGCTATCCCTGCTTCAGCGCACCCGACTCTTATGCCGAGGCTCTGCGCGACTGCGGCTTCGACCTCTTCCTTACGGCCAACAACCATTGCCTCGACCGCCGCGACAAGGCTGCCCGTCGCACACTCACTGCCCTTGACGAAATGGGGATAGAGCATATCGGCACTTATCATGACGCCTGTCAGCGCGATTCTCTTGTGCCGTTTATCAGGAATATCAACGGTTTCGAAATCGGATTCCTCAATTATACGTATGGCACGAATGGCATTGAACCCCGCGACGGCGTGGAGGTGGCATTGATCGACCGCGACCGTATGGACCGCGAAATCTCAATGACCCGCGATGCCGGAGCTGAGATTCTTGTAGTGACCATGCACTGGGGGATTGAATATGTGCTCATTGAGAATGGAGTGCAACGCAGTCTGGCTGATTTCCTCATAGACCGTGGTGTCGACCTTATAATAGGTGGCCATCCGCATGTGGTGCAGCCGATGAAGGTGGTGCGCAATGAGAAGGAGAATAAGGATGTGCTGGTGGTGTATTCGTTGGGGAATCTCATATCCAACATGAAGACAGCCGACACACGTGGGGGCGCTCTTGTCAGGGCCACGATTACACGCGACAAGGATGGAGTGGCGCGTTTCAGCCATGCCGACTACGATACATTCTTCGCAGCCAAACCCGACGGCAAACATAATTTCAGGGTAATACCGTCATGGATGCCTGAGATGATTCCGCCGGCTCAGAAGGCCCATTGGGAAATTTTTGAACGTGGAGCGTCGAGGATATTCGACAAATATAATGTCAATGTGGAACGCCGCCATAAACCGTGAACGGAACGTGTGTTCAATTCTGCCATACCCGCAGGCAACCTTAACGGGGTCTCGGATGTTATAAAGTATGTGAAACGGGGTTTATCTCCGCATCACATACTTTTCTTTTACGGATAAAAAAATAAACTTAATTATATTATGGAAAAAGAGAGAGAAGCTTACCTTATAGCATATTTCGCAATCAAGGGTAAAGAATTGTCAGCGGCTACCTCACAGGTGGCTGCCAAACTTGGTGAGGCTCTCACCAGGAAGGGTATCAAGTTCGACCAGTTTGCCATCGTGCCTGTCGAGACCTACCCCACCGAGGCTGCCAATTTCGAATTTGTAGCCAAGGAGGAGAAGGAGAACCGCGCACGTCCCGAGCTTGTCGGGAAATACAGTGGCATGAAGGATGTCAAGGACCTCTTCCTTGTGGTGCCCAACTGGTATGACTCGCTCCCTATGGGTGTGTTCACCTTCCTCGACGAGTATGATTTCTCCGGGAAGCGTATCGTGCCTGTGGTGCTTCACTCAGGCGACGGACCGGACCATGTGGTTGCCGAGCTCCGCAAATACCTCCACAAGTGCTGGATTATGCCGGCTGTCGAGGTAGAGAGCGCATCAGTGCCCGACTCCTGCGAGGATAAGATAAACGCAGCCATCGAGGAGATGCTTGAGGAATCAAAATCAAAGTATTGAATCAAAGTATCAGCAACGTAAAAGTTGAATCTGGGGAAACTCCAAATTTTAGAAAAAGCGATAGCAGCACGAAGCAGCTATCGCTTTTTCTATTGAATACTCAAAATATTCCATGTAACAAAAAGGGGGTAGCCGTGTCATTATTATATGAAGCGATGTATTGTGAAAGCGGCACCTCTCTTTCTGGTGCTCTCCATGGCTACCGTCACCCTGGCGGCAATCCCTGATTCCGACTTCTGGCTTACGGAGCCGGATGGCTTGGATGCGGACTCCACCGAGACGCAACCAAGCGAACTGCCTGAACTGGAAGCAGACTTCATCGAGGCGGAATCAAGCGAATTGCCTGAACTGTATGTGGAGTCGAAGCGGAGCAAATTCCTCCATATATTGGCTTACGTCAGGGAATATTCGATGCTCAATACATATTCCGACACCATTTCCCTTTTCCGTGAGAAAATGGTTGACTATATGCTCCCGCCGGAAAAGAAATCGAAATTCAAAGGTTGGTCGATACCCCGCATCATTAAGGCTGCCTCGTATTACAGATTTACAGACGCAGACGGCCTTGACAGCGTAAGCGACCGCAACCCGCATCATTTCTCATGGTCTGACTGGATCAATATCCCTGCTCTGACTCCCATACCGGAAAATCTGCATGGCATGACGGCTGCCACTGACACTCTTTTCGGGAAATATAGCCCTACGGAGACGTGGATAAGGAGGAACGACCACGTATCGGTGGCTGTCAACGTACTGGCCGACACAATGAGCCAGAAGTGGGCACCCGACCTCTCGGCTTTCTTTCACCGTAACCTGGAGTTTGACAATTTCAAATTGCAATATGATTATAATAATGTGTTGAAGGATTCGGTGACCCCTGAAGACCTTACCCATTTCTCCTTTATTATCGAATCAACCGGGCGCGGCCATGAGATGTTCAGGTTTAACCGTCGCGATGAGGATGCTTTTGTCACCACCACGGCCGACGTCTTTATCATTGACCGTGAATATATCACCCTCAAGGAGGCAAAGAAATGGGGGAAGCATGACTTCAGCAATGACGACCTCGACATCTTTGTGCCGGCCGAGGCTCCACTCCTCACCGATGATATCCTCGACCTGATTGCCCGTGTCGACGGCATAGATGAGGATTCACTCAAACTTGCGACGGCTCCCGACGGGAAAATCCGGGGGAACGACCGTCCCAACCGCAGCTACCGTATCGGCAACCGTCTGTTGCTCATGCTGAAAGGGGCCACCGGAATAAGCCGTTACAAATATAACAAGATGATGAAAAATGTCTGGAAAAAATACCGTCTCGACCGCAAGCAGGAGACCATCCGCAAGAAATAATCACCCGACATTCCTGACCGACTGAACTGTAGATTTGCCTGTTTCATTGAAATTGAGTAATTTTGCACCAGAATTTCAGTCGACATATTTAACGGATGATACAAGTCAACAACCTCGGTATGCAGTTTGGTAAGCGTACCCTGTTTTCTGATGTGAATCTCACATTCACCCATGGCAACTGCTATGGCATAATCGGTGCCAACGGTGCCGGAAAATCAACTTTCATGAAGATGCTGTCCGGACAGCTCTCACCCACTACCGGCACTGTCACCTTCGGACCCGGCGAACGACTCTCTGTGCTCAGCCAGGACCACTTCGAATTTGACGAGTGCTCGGTTATCGAGACCGTCCTCCGTGGCCATACCGTGCTCTGGGACATCATGCAGCAGAAAGACGCCATATACGCCAAACCTGATTTCTCTGACGAAGATGGCATAAAGGCTGCCGAACTGGAGGAGAAATTTGCCGAACTCGAAGGCTGGAACGCCGAAAGCGACGCCGCTGCCCTTCTCAGCGGTCTCGGCATAAAGGAAGACCGCCACTATATGCTCATGAAGGATATGAGCGCCAACGAGAAGGTGCGCGTGCTCCTGGCCAAAGCCCTCTTCGGAAACCCTGACAACCTGCTCCTCGACGAGCCTACCAACGACCTTGACCTCGAGACCGTGGCATGGCTCGAAAACTATCTCGCCAATTTCGAGAACACTGTGCTTGTGGTGAGCCATGACCGTCACTTCCTCGACGCCGTAAGCACACACACCCTCGATATCGACTATAACAAAATCTCCCTCTTCGCCGGCAACTACAGCTTCTGGTATCAGTCGTCGCAGCTCGCTCTGCGTCAGCAGCAGATGGCCAACAAGAAGGCTGAGGAGAAACGTAAGGAGCTTCTTGAGTTCATCCAGCGTTTCAGCGCCAACGTGGCAAAGAGCAAGCAGACCACAAGCCGCAAGAAGATGCTCGAGAAACTTAACGTGGAGGAGATCAAGCCCTCTTCACGCCGTTATCCGGGTATTATCTTCACCCCCAACCGTGAGGTGGGTAACAAGATTCTTGAGGTGAAGGGTCTCAAGGCATCGGTCGATGGCGAGGTGCTCTTCAATGATGTCAACTTCCAGATTGAGAAGGGTGACAAGGTGGCTTTCCTCAGCCGCGACCCGCGTGCCATGACCGCACTCTTTGAGATTATCAACGGCAACCGTAAGGCCGACGAAGGTTCGTATGACTGGGGCCAGACCATCACTTACGCCTACCTCCCTCTCGACAACAGCTCCTTCTTTGAGACTGACCTCAACCTCGTTGACTGGCTCTGTCAGTTCAGCAATGATTCTTCCGAAATCTATCTGAAAGGATTCCTCGGGAAGATGCTCTTCAGCGGTGAGGAGGTGCTCAAGAAGGCAAGCGTGCTCTCCGGAGGTGAGAAAATTCGTTGCATGATCTCGAAGATGATGCTCACCGACGCAAACACGCTGGTGCTCGACTCACCTACCAACCACCTCGACCTTGAGTCAATCCAGGCTTTCAACAATACTCTTCAGGCTTTCAAGGGGATAATCCTGATGTCGAGCCATGACCACGAGTTCATCCAGACTGTCTGCAACCGTGTGATTGAGCTCACCCCCAATGGCATAATCGACAAGCGTATGGATTATGACGATTACATCACTGATGAGAAGGTGGCTGCAGCCCGCGAACGTCTTTACCCTAAAAAATAACAGATATGGTTAAGCATGTTGTAACTTTCAAGTTCAAGGGCTCTGACTCCGAGCGTAAGGAGTGCGCCCGTAAGTTTGCCGATGCCCTCATGGCTCTTCCGGCTCAGATTGAGGAGCTTATCAGCATGGAGGTGGGAATCAACGAGAACCCCGCCGAGACATGGGACCTCGTGCTCACCGCCACAGCCGCTACTCTTGACGACGTGGCCAAGTATTCAGCCCACCCCGCTCATGTCGCCGCCGTGCAGATTATAGCTCCTTATAAGGAGAGCCGCGCCTGTGTGGACTATACTGTCTGATCACTCCTGACCGGAGGCAATATCCCAAAACAGAGGTAACCGCAAAACCTGCGGCTTACCTCTGTTGTTTTATTGGTATGTTCCACTATCATCTTAAAGTTGTTATGAAATCAAATCTGCTCTTATTATCCATAGGGGGTGCAGCCATGTTATGGGGTTGCTCTGACGACAAATCGGCAGCCCCCGCATCTCCTTTGGGTGAGAAAACGTATACCGCCTCCTCTCTCGAACTATATTACAATGGCCAGCCTATGCCGGCCAAGACTGCCGTCATAGCCCAGAACGGTTCGAAGGGTGTGCTGAAACTGTTCTCGGAGTTCGACCTCTCTCAGCTGTCGGGGATGGGACTCTCGGGAAAAGTGCCCGGTCCCGGCGCTATTCCCGGCTCTCCCGAAATCACTCTTGATTTTGACATGAACAGCACCGACGGCTATTGGGAATTTGCCGGCGACGGCAATTCCGACTTCTGCTCCTTCAACTATGCGGGATATGCCGACGATAAGATTCTGAAGCTTTATCTGAACGACGTCTCTCTTAAATCGGGAGGCGTGGAACCAGAGGTATGGAAACCCGCTCCCATCACCAAAGGTGCCGACGGCTCATATACCTCTTTACCATTCTATATAGATTGGACTTACGAGCCGATTCCGGGTGTCGACCTCAATTTCTCGCCACTTCTGTCGGCATTGGCCACACTCCCTGTAATCCCTGTCTACAACAACACGGCATACATGTCGGTAAGCCAGGCTTTGGAGCAGGTTGTGCGCACGGTTGCCTTCAAAAAGGATGGCAATATCCTGGTGTCATATATCAGCACAGTCGGTGGAGCCGCAAGTCTCGCGCAGACTCCGGCAAATGTATATCAATACGTTATCGATTCCCCCTCGACTGTGAGAGTGTATGTAAATCCGATGTCGCTTATCGGAATGCTTCTGGTGACCACCTCGGGAGGGACACCTGCCTCTGATATCAAACTCACCACTTCCGGATTGTTCCCCGCCGACAATGCCGCCACTCCGGGCACCTCCACCGAGACTGTAAAATCCGAGACAGCCACCAAGATCATGCAGGCAGCCTTGAAAGTGGCTCTTGAGAACCTGGCCACGGGTTATCAGTTCAATTTCACGGGTGGCACCGACACTCTCGATATATTCATCGACACAGCCACGGTGCTCAAGCTGACACAGGAGATACTGCTTCCAGTGCTTCAGGACGATGCCACACTCAAAGAGATTGTAGCCTATCTTGAAGCCGACAAGACACTTGCGCAATTCCTGCCCGACATCCAGAAAGCCCTTGAATTGCTTCCGCAGGCCATTGAGCGCACCACTACATTCCGCATAGGCTTCGCATTCGTAAAGAGTTGAACTCCACTGACATACTGCAAGAGATAGATGTATTGATTCAAAAAAAAGCTTCAAATATTGTCAGGTTAAATTAAAATTATTAACTTTGCAACGCAAAAGGGGATTTTAATCCTTCATTTTTGGTTAATTGTTAGGCCGCAATAGCTCAGTTGGTAGAGCATTTCATTCGTAACGAAAAGGTCCCGGGTTCGAGCCCCGGTCGCGGCTCAAAAGAGTGGATGTGAATCCACTCTTTTTTTGCATCATTTCTTGGCTGTTTGAGGTTTATTGCCTAACTTTACATCTGCAAGCGGGTCAAAAATCACCCCGCTCCACGGGTGTGTTTACTTTTGACACACTCCAATTTCAATTAAAACATCTGAATCAGTTATGAAAAAAGAACTTAACTCTCCCAAGGCTCCGGGCGCCATCGGCCCCTACAGCCAGGCAGTACAGGCCGGAAACCTCATCTTCGTGTCGGGACAGCTCCCCATCAACGCCGCTACAGGCGAGATGCCTGAGGATATCAAGGCTCAGACTGCACAGAGCATAGAGAACATTAAAGCTATCCTCGCTGAAGCCGGCGCTACTCTCGACAACGTTGTGAAATCTACAGTATATCTCGCTGACATGTCGCTCTTCGCCCCCATGAATGAGGTATATGCCGAGAACTTCAAGGCCGTTTATCCCGCACGCGCCGCTTTCGCCGTGAAGGAACTTCCCAAACAGGCTCTCGTTGAAATCGAGGTTATCGCAGCTCTCTAATATATCATCAAGGCTCAGGCAATGACTCTCTTGCCTGAGCCTGTTAATAATCTTTGATGCATGGTATCTTATCTCCAGATTGAAAAATTAACTAAATCTTTCGGCGACCGCGTGCTCTTTGCCGATGTCACATTAGGTATTTATCAAGGCGACAAAATCGGACTGATCGCAGCTAATGGAGCCGGTAAAACCACTTTCCTCAATATCATAGCCGGTAAGGAGGATTATGACAGCGGCAACGTGGTGTTCCGGAATGATCTGCGGGTCGGATTCCTTGCCCAGCTACCCCCTTTCGACCCTGAACAGTCGGCCCTCGATTATGCCACCCCTCCCCCTCTTCGCGCCGATGACTACACCTGCGCCGACCGGGCACGCCAGATGCTCTACCAGTTCCGAATAACTGACGTCGACCAGAAGATGGGCACAATGTCGGGGGGACAGGCCAAGCGTGTGGCTCTGGCCAAGGTGCTCCTCTCTGAACCTGACCTCCTCATACTCGACGAGCCTACCAACCACCTCGATATCGAAATGGTGGAATGGCTTGAGAATTACCTCTCCCGGCAGCGCATAACTCTCCTGATGGTGACCCACGACCGCTATTTCCTCGACAAGGTCTGCAACAAAATCATTGAGATTGACCGTGAGGCGGTGTATACATATGAGGGTAACTATGATTATTATCTCGAAAAGCGACAGGAACGTTATGACGCACTCAATTCTGAACTCGCCAAGGTGAAGAATCTTCTCCGCACGGAGCTCGACTGGATGCGACGCCAGCCGCAGGCACGCGGCTCGAAAGCGAAATACCGTATCGATAATTTCCACCAGCTTGAGGCGAAGAGCAAAATCAACCTGCGCACGCGCGACCTGAATCTGGGCGCCGGTTCAAGCTATATAGGATCGAAAATTTTTGAGGCTAAGGATGTATCCAAATCGTTTGGCGACATCAAGATTCTCGACAAGTGGAATTATACTTTCGCACGTTATGAGAAGGTGGGCATTGTAGGCGACAACGGTGCAGGAAAGTCTACTTTCATCAAACTGCTCCTGGGTGAACTCACCCCCGATTCCGGCTGTTTCGACATCGGCGAGACTGTCAGATGGGGCTATTACAGTCAGGAGGGAATGACCGGGTTTGACGAGAAGAAGAAGGTGATTGATGCCGTAAGGGAGATTGCCGAGGAGGTGCGTATCGACGACAAGACACGCCTCAGCGCATCCCAGTTCCTCTCTCGGTTCCTCTTCACCCCGGAGACACAGCAGAAGTATATCTTCAAACTCAGCGGGGGTGAACGCCGTCGGCTCTATCTGGCCACAGTGCTGATGAAGAGTCCCAACTTCCTGATTCTCGACGAGCCTACCAACGACCTCGACATACTCACCCTGACTGTGCTTGAGGATTACCTTGCCAATTTCAAGGGTTGCGTGATTGTCGTGAGCCACGACCGCTTCTTCCTCGACCGTATCGTTGACCATCTTTTCGTTTTCAAAGGGAATGGTGTCATAAAAGATTTTCCGGGTGATTACTCCACCTACCGGCATTGTGTGCAGGAGGAGATGAAGGAGCTCAAGGCTGCCGAAGCTGCCAAGGCCACCCCCGAGACACCCGCTCCGGCAAAGACCCGGACGGATAAGAAACCCCGTCTCTCTTTCAAGGAGAAGAGGGAACTCGAGGAACTCACGGCAAAGGTGGAGCAACTGGAGATGGAGAAATCTGAACTGGAAACACAAATGTCGGCCGGAACCATGGACCACGTGGCCATCATAGCGGCCGGTGAGCGCATGGAGTCTATCATAGCAGAGATTGACGAGGCTGAATTCCGTCTGCTCGAACTCATGGAGAAGGAGAGCTGACTATCTGATTAACACCTATATTATTTATGAAATTCTATCGACTCATTCTTGCCGCATGCACTCTAAGTGTGGCGGCATTATCATATGCGGATGTACCCAAGACTCTCCTCCCTACCGAACAGGAGGAGCAGGCTATGCTCAACGAGGCGGATGATTTTATCGACTCCCTCCCTGAGGGACAACAGGACCGCCAGGGCGATGCCGTATATCACGCTTTGCGTGGCATGAACACCGAACTGATGGAGGTGCGCAACTCCCGCAACCTCGCGCCGGAATTATCTGAGAATGTGGAGCATATCGACCTCACGGGCACGGGCTCAGCCCGTGGAATGGCCATGCGTCTTTACCGCCCCGCCAATATGGGGAACCATAAACTTCCTCTGCTTATATATCTGCACGGAGGGGGGTGGACATTCGGCAGCATCAACAGCTGCGCGGCTTTCTGCGATGCCGTGGCTGCCGACGGGAAAGCCATGGTGTTGGCTATCGACTACTCACTCGCGCCCGAGAAACCCTTCCCGGCTGCCATGTACGACGTTATGGCCGCTCTCGAATATGCAGCCGCCAATGCTGATGAATGGGGCACATCTAAGTCGCTCATAAGTCTGGGAGGCGACAGCGCAGGTGGCAACCTGGCTCTTGGCGCGGCCCTGCAATTGGCCGATGAAACCTCTGCGCCGGCCTCTGTGAAATCGCTGATTCTCTTCTATCCGGTAGTGAAAGCATACAAGGATGGTTCCGAATCCTGGAAAGAGTTTTCGCGCAGCTATGCACTTGACGGTCGTCTGATGGAGGCTTTCAACGAGGCATATCTCAGCGGGAGCAAAGCCGGTGCCAACGGCAGTGTGGGAAGCGACAGCGCGTCGCAGGCCGACAGCAGCCGCAATCCTTTGGTATCACCCGCCGACGCTACGGATGACCAACTGAAGAAACTACCCCCACTCCTCATGGTAAGTGGCGGACGCGACATTCTGCGCGACCAGGGGGAGGAATTTGTAAGCCGTCTGAAAAAACTCGGCAACCGTGCCGACCGTGTTGAATTTCCCGGTGCCGTGCATCTCTTCATCACGGTAGACGGCCAGCCCACCGCCTTCGGCAAAGCCGCCCGTATCACCTCCGACTACCTCAACCATTAAATTATATTATTGCAATAACAAGAGTTGCGGCCACCCTCACGGGCGGCCGCAATCTACTGATGAAACATTTCAATTACTTTTATTCAGTTGCTTCTTTTCATCTATTCACTCAAATTCACTAACTTCTTTTATCAGATGATGCCCTGGCCCATCATGGCGTCAGCCACCTTCATGAAGCCGGCGATGTTGGCGCCCTTCATGTAGTTGATGTAGCCATCCTCCTGACGACCATACTCAACACATGCCTCATGTATCGAGCTCATGATCTCATGGAGCTTCTTGTCTACCTCCTCGGCACTCCACTGGAGATGCTCGGCATCCTGGGTCATCTCAAGACCTGATGTTGCAACACCACCGGCATTTACTGCCTTACCGGGGCAATAGATAGTCTTGTTGGCGATGAACGCGTCGATTGCCTCAGGGGTGCAACCCATGTTGCTGACCTCAGCACACATCAGAACGTTGTTGGCGATAAGCTGCTTGGCATCTTCGCCGTTGAGCTCGTTCTGGGTTGCGCAAGGAAGGGCGATGTCAACTTTCTGCTCCCAAGGCTTCTTGCCGGGGAAGAAGGTTGATCCGGGGAATTTCTCGGCATACGGAGCCACAATGTCGTTGCCTGTGGCACGAAGCTCGAGCATATATTCGATCTTCTCGTCGTTAAGACCTTCGGGATCATAGATGTAGCCGTCAGGACCTGAGATGGTGATTACCTTGCCACCAAGCTCTGTAGCCTTCTTGGCTGCACCCCAGGCTACGTTGCCGAAACCTGAAATAGCGATTGTCTTGCCTGCGAGAGTCTGATTCATCTCTTTGAGCACATCCTGCACGAAGTAGAGAGCGCCGAAACCGGTTGCCTCGGGACGTATGCGTGAGCCACCGAAGCTGAGACCCTTGCCTGTGAATGTGCCTGTGTTCTCACGAGCCAGTTTCTTGTACATGCCGTACATGTAACCTACCTCACGGCCACCTACGCCTATGTCGCCTGCGGGAACGTCGCGGTCAGGACCGAGGTTGCGCCAGAGCTCAAGTATGAAGGCCTGGCAGAAACGCATGATTTCAGCGTCGCTCTTGCCACGGGGGCTGA